>JAAYWZ010000025.1 GCA_012516175.1 Bacilli bacterium | reverse complement strand
ATATGTATGTTCCCAAAGATTATTAAATAACTCGATATATTTATCGCGGAAACTTGATGTTAATCTTGGATGAATCTCGATATAGATATCTTTACCTTTCTTAAAAGAATCATGTTGATAAGAATTAGTAGTATTAATATATCCATGCTTTTCGAGTATCTGATGAACTACCGGTAGTTCATCTTCTGTAACTAAAATATCAATATCCCCCATCGAACGCATATATGAAGCAGGATATAATTTCTTTAAATAAGACCCTTTTAAGAAAATATGTTTTATCCCATTCTCATTAAATAATTGGTTTAACTCTTGGATTGCTTGTTGCTGCCGTATATCTCTGGCAGTATATTGCAGGAAGGTTTGTTGAAAAAGACTATAGATTTTTGGTGACAACTGATGCGGTCTGAGGACTGGAGCTATCAGCCCCGATAAACCATTTTCCTGGGCAATAATAAATAATCTTTTATCATCATTAATTGGTTCGTCATATGCTTCATTATTAAGTACACAACGAACAATCGCTAATAATTGTCTTAAATTCTCATCCATATCGATCAGTTCTTTCGTCTTATTCTTCTGATAACATATATTAGATATTTTCTAAATGGTCGAAGTAATAACCAGATATTTACCTTTAGATTATAGAGAAAATTATCTACTTTAATCTCTTTGTTGTTATTACGGTAACTTACAACCATCGCTACTACTTTATTTTTGGGAATATACTCTAGAATTCTTAACGCATCGCCACAAATCACATAATAATTTTCTTTAACTCTTAAAATTCTATGTAAAGCCCAAACACCATTAGGACATTGATACAAAACAATGTCCTTTCTTTTTAACTTAATGTTTGGTTTCTTTAACGTCACAATCGTCTTCTTATCAAAAAAGAAGGGATTCATACTATTACCAGTAATAGTTAAGGTAACTGTCCCATTACTTTCTAGTTTTTCTTTAATTAATGGGATTAACTCATTAATTGAAACCTGTACTTTTTCCATACTTCTTATTCGACTAATATTTGATGTTTTCTTAAAACTTCTAAAAACTCTAAAATATCCTTTGTGGCTACTTCTTTAGTAACATCATATTTACTTAACATGCCGTTAACTAAATCATCTACGGTAACATCTTCTTGAAGAAGTTCCCATAAGTATTTACCTGTTTTGTTCAAAGTAATAATACCATTAAATGTTACTGCTGTTTCTCCTACTGGAACCACTACACATTGATTACCAACTTCTCTTAAGACATAACCAGTTTTAATTTTCATCTTACTTCTCCTCTCCAAATATGCGTTTATAAATTGTCCAAACAGCTTCTTCACTAATATTACAATATAAACTTGTAATAATCTTTTCTTTTATTAACAACTCGAACATATCTAATAAATTCATAACATCCTCTTCTAGATCAGGATGATAAGTATTTCTAATAAGTTCAATAAACTTCTCATGATCTTCTAATTCTTTAACATAATTTTCTGGACTTTGTCGCAAGAAGACGATTGCTTTTAATGGCACCTTCACATTATCATTAAGGATTGATTTGCCACTCCAAGGACTACCTGATACATAGAACTCATTGTTTTCGTACATTACTAATGGTTTATCATCATTAATAATCTTTATCTCGGGAAAAATACCTTTCCAGAGGTTAACATGAGTTGATTTACCTGTTCCTGATGGTGCTGAAAATAAAATTGCTTCTTGATTATATTCAATAGCCGAAGCATGTAAGGGAAATATCCCTCGCTTTACCGCTAGTGCACAGAAGTTCATGCCTGTATATATGTATTCTATTTCCGGTAACCTTTCACCTAGTGCACTGTTTAAAACTATCTCAACATCACTATAATCGTCATTATAAATGAGTTGAATGTTCTTAGTAGTAACAACATTCTTGCCATTTACATCATAAATCTCATGATGCTTTATTTTGCGTTTTAATGTCCCCTTTATATTTTCCAGACAATCGCTTACCCTTACATTCATCCTTGCGTTAACGCATTCATCATCACTAATCTCGTATTTTTTAATCCGTTCATCAAAGAAGTCAGGGAAACAATAATTAAACTCCAACTTAATCCCCGCAATATTATACTTTCCCATTCCTAACCTCCGCTCTTATCTTCGCTAAATCCCGTAAATACTTACTACATTTAGTAAATCCACCTTCTAAGAACCGATGCGCATCACATTCGATACATGTAGCTTGATATTCACAAGTACTGCAAGCATTACACTTTGGTAGATTCTCCATTTGGAGTGTTAGATCATGCCATACATCGAGAAAATCCGCATTTTTAAGACTTTGTGCTGGATAGGGTAACATCGCACAAGGCTGCATCACACCATTCCAAGTCACAAAGAAGGAACTCTTAAGGGCTACACATTTAGTACCATTAGTGCCCTTTCTAAAGGTATCGTTAGTGTTATATCCAAATGCTTCTTTAAACTTCTTTTCGTATACACCTAATTCTTCAGGGGTTAACCGATAATCTAGATCAGTTTTACAACCATTCCTTTTTGGACCAATGTATAAATAATAAACCATTGGAATATCTTTTTCTTTTGCATAGCGTATTAAAGTATCAACTTGTTGATATAACTTCCTTAATGGTGATGTCCTGATAACAACATTAATCCGGTTTTCTTTAAGTAATGTAATTCCTTTATCTACTTTAGTAAAACCATCTTTTACCTTAGCTACTTGCTCATAAGTTTCATTATCAGCACCATATACGGTAATTACCACCATTTGTGGTGGTCGTTTTTTTAATATATTAATTATCTCATCATTAATTAAAGTGCCATTTGTATATAAAGTGATATAAACACCTAAATCATGAAGATAATTATATAACTCTCCAAAATCACGACGATAAAAAATCTCTCCACCTGTTAAGAGGGCAAATAACATGCCATTATCAACAGCATCTTTAAAGATCTTCTTCCATTCTTCTGTTGATAACTCATTTTTTGTTATTTGCCTAACATAACACATTTCACAATCTAAGTTACAATTGCTGGTTAATTCAAATTCACCATGAATCGGAATCCGTTCCTTTGCTGCTGTTAGAATTAACCTTTTCTCAACATCCCTAAAACTCGTCACAACAATCACCTAAGTTAATTGTATCATTAGAGGTATTCTTTGCCAATGTTTATATGACAAAAGTCGACATTATTGCTTTAGGAAGATATTTTATGATATCTGATGCGATTAAGGAATACTCACCAACTTCTTCGCTCGCATAACCTCCCGCTAACCCATGAAGATATACCCCCAATAATGATGCATTAATTAATGATAAACCTTGCCCAACTAAACTAGTAATAATACCTGTTAAGACATCGCCACTACCTGCAGTGGCCATACCAGGGTTACCAAAATTGCCAATATAGATACCTGCTTCATTTCCGATTATCGTGGCTGGTCCCTTTAATACCACTGTAAAACCATATTTATCTATTACTTCTTCAACATACATAATTGGATTGTCGCCAATACACTTACTATCTACTCCTAGTAACATGGCCATCTCCCCAATGTGTGGGGTAATGATGATGTTACTTCCATCTTCAATTTCATTTAATATCGCTTTTAAGTAATAGAGCCCATCGGCATCAAAAACCAAAGGTTGCTCACTATTTATTAGTTCACTTAAGATATCATAATAGACTTGCTCATCTCGACCTAATCCTGGTCCAAACCCAATCGCCGTCTTTTTGGTTAATAAATCTTTTAAGTCATCATAGGGTTTTATCATGAGCTCTGGGTATGATTTGCTGATATAATCATAATATTTCCTTAGAATACCTATAGTGGCTAAACCTGAACCAGTTCTTAATGCGGCTAATCCCGCTAGGATTGGTGCCCCCGTCATCCCAATAGCACCACCAAGAATTAAGATACTACCGTAATTGTATTTATGGGTATTACATCTACGTTTATTTAATAAACCTTTAATCATGTCATCTCTGAAAAATAATCGATTTGATTCAACAATATCTAGTTTTATCTCAGCATCCACAATCAACCTTTTACCATGATAATCAAGTGCATCATTTAAGACATTCCCTAGTTTAAATGTTTGGACAATTCCTGTGTAATCAGCTTTTACCGCAATACCCATTACTTTTCCGTTATTACCATTTATACCAGAGGGAATATCAATACTAAATACCCGAGAACTACTCAAATTAATTTGGTCAATCGCATTGTAATATAATCCTTCAACATCTCTATTTAAACCAATACCAAATAAAGCATCAATGATGAGGGTTGACCAATCGAATAACTCTTTCGCATCAAACAATTCCACTAAATCTTTAATATATTTAATCTTTACTCCTTTTTCAATTTCTTCAACAACAATTTGTAAATCATGAGATAGTTGTGTCTTATCTCCGATTATCACAAATCTAACATCATAACCTTCTTTTAGTAAATGAGTACCAACTACAATTCCATCGCCACCATTATTTCCAATTCCTGATACAACTAATACTCTATCTCGTTCCTTATCTAAATCACAATTACTAATAATACACTCAAATAACCTTTTCCCAGCCCGTTTCATTAATTCAACTGATGTTATTCCTTCTACCTGGCATGTATATTTATCACATTGATACATTTCATATGTGGTTAGGATTTTTAACACACTATCCATACTATCACCTATAAACTCAATTATATATTAAATTATATATCATTTTTAACTTCATGCAAAACAGATTTTGCTTATTAATGATATATATAGAACCCTAAACTTTATAGTCAAATTACGATTTTTTTTAACATGCAAATGAAGTTAAAAAGAAAATATTCATTATAGAGAGGAAACATAGATTAAGAAGCAGATACTTATGCTTTCGAATCAATCTATTTGTGCTTATATGCGTATTTTGTTCTTTAATAAATACTATCAAATAGTTAATGCACTTACATACATTAAATATATTAGTTATCTATAAGTAAACGAAATAATCCAACACGCTTGAATCGTGTTGGATTACTTTTCATTTTACTATCATTAAATATTTATAGTATTTTTATACAAATAAATATATATCACTTATTAATTCTTTAATCTTGACGAGCCAATATAGGCTACAACTGCTAGAATAATTGAACCTGATAATAAGGCAAATCCGCCACCTATACAATCTCTAATTCCAGAAAGGGCATCGTAAGGAGCATCTAATATTGTGGAAAAACCATAGATTACACAAATGATTCCAAAAATGGCTAAGAGTATGTTAAAGATATCTAAAGCTGTTTTGGTATTTTTAGTATTGTTCACAAATAGCCTTCCCTTGCATATGAAGAATTAAGTAATCAGGTCCACCAGCTTTGGAATCTGTACCACTCATATTAAAGCCACCAAATGGTTGATATCCTACAATTGCTCCTGTACATTTTCGGTTTAAATAGAGATTGCCCACATGGAAATCTTCTCTTGCTCTTTCTAAATGGAGACGGTTATTAGAAATGATTGACCCTGTTAAGCCATATTCCGTATTATTCGCAACTTCTAATGCTTCATCAAAGTCTTTTACTTTACAAATAGCTACTACTGGTCCAAAGATTTCTTCTTGCATTACTCTAGCATCAGGTTTTACATCAATCACAATTGTGGGTTCAATGAAGTAACCCTTACTATCATCAGCATTGCCACCAAAGACGACTTTTCCTTCCATCTTGGCAATTTCAATATACTCTTTAATTTTATTGAACGCCGAAGCATCAATTACTGGTCCCATATTAGTGCTTAGTTCACTTGGGTCGTCAACTTTTAACTTCTTTGTTCTTTCAACTACTTTATTTACTACTTCATCATATACTTCTTGATGGATTATTACCCGTGAGCAAGCACTACATTTTTGCCCGCTAAAACCAAAAGCACTGGCCACAATCGCATCAGCTGCCAAATCTAAATCAGCATCATTATCAACAACAATGGAGTCTTTTCCACCCATTTCAGCAATAACTCGCTTTAACCAGATTTGACCTGGTTGTACTTTACTGGCTTTTTCATAGATTTCAATACCAACATCTTTAGAGCCTGTGAAAGAAATGAATCTGGTCTTTGGATGCTCAACGATGAAGTTACCAATTTCACTACCCCTACCAGGAATATAATTGATAACGCCATCAGGAAGTCCCGCTTCCTTCATCAATTCCATAAACTTATACGCAATTACTAATGTATTTGAGGATGGTTTTAAGAGTACGGTATTACCACTTACTACAGCAGCAGTAGTCATCCCAGTAAGAATTGCGAGTGGGAAGTTCCATGGGGTAATAATCGCACCCACACCTAATGGGATATAGCGGTATTCATTTCTTTCTAAATTCTTACGACTTTGTACTTTATCATCGATTCTTTGAAGCTCTAGTATTTGTCTACCATAATATTCTAAGAAATCAATTGCTTCGGCTGTATCTGCATCAGCTTCAATCCATGGTTTACCTGCTTCTAAAGTCATTAGTGCACTGTATTCATGTCTTTTTCTTCTTAAGATTGCTGCTGCTTTAAATAAGATATCAGCTCTAGCACTTGGACTCACTTTACTCCAAGTTTTAAATGTTTCTAAAGCTACTTGCATCGCTTCTTCTGCTTCATTTACACCTGCTTGGTGGATATAACCAATTACTTCTTTGTGATTAGCAGGATTGTGAGAAGCTAAGAGTTTACCTGTTTCAACCTTCTTACCACCTATGATTAGTGGATAAGTTTGACCTAAAGAACCTCTTACTTTTTCTAAAGCTTGACGATACTTTTCTTGGTTTTCAGCCTTACTGAAATCAGTTAAGGGTTCCGTTTGGTAAGGATAAATTGCCATTGTCATCTCCCTCTCTTATACTACTGATTTTTCAATTGTAATTTGTTGATTGGACTTGAACCGATCAATGTGTAAATCGGTTATATCAATTGTTAATGGCTCGCCTAAAATTATCTCTGTCAAGAGTAATCCAGTCATCGGCGCAAACATAAAACCATGTCCACTAAAACCACAGGCAACATAGAAACCTGGCAAATCAGTTGTACCAATAATCGGTTGCCGGTCAGGACTCATGTTGTAACTTCCAGCCCATTGTCTAATTACTCTTAAATTACCAATAGGTGGAAGTAATGTACATACGGTTTTGGCCATTTCGTCGAGAAATTGCCAACTTGACTCAATATTATGACTTGGTTTCTCAAACGGATTACTTCTTCCCATTAAGAAACTGCCATGGGGTACTTGTTGACAATAAATATTCATACCAAAACTCATGACCATTGGTCCTTGGATTTTCTCAATGGGTTCGGTGACTAAGATTTCATGTCTTTCCGCAAATACAGGAATATTGATGTTTACCATATCGCCAATTTCCTTTGCATAGCCACCAGCTGCATTAATTACATTTTCTGTATGGATTTCATGATTTGTGGTTATTACCTTATCAATTTTATCATCATTAACTACAATATTCTTTACTTCTTCTCTAAATAAAAATGTTACTCCTAAGCGTTTCGCTGCTTGATAATAAGCATCAGTCATTGTAAATGGATTTAAATGCCCATCAGTGGGGCAAAAAGTAGCGCTTAAGATTACATCAGTATTTAAATGCGGAACAATTTCCTTAGCTTCTTCTTTCGTAATCTTTCTTGAAGGAATACCTAAACTATTTTGCAAGATGACGTTTTTCGCAAATTGCTGGTCTTCTTCCTCATTAACAGCGACGATTAAGTAACCTTCTTGTTTAAATTCAATATCCCCAGCATAACCTAATTCATCCTTAGCGACAGAGAAAAAGTCGATACTAGCTTTAGCTAAGCGACAGTTCATTTCCGTGCCCCATTGTTGACGCACACCTGCACCACAGCGACCAGTAGCACCAGCGGTTAAATAGTCTTTTTCAACAACAACGATATCTTTGACACCTTTTTTGGCGAGGTTATAAGCGATACTGCAACCGCTAATGCCAGCACCAATAATCACATAACTAGCTTTCATCACTAGCACCCTCTTTTATCGCATTAAGCTTAACCCCCATCGTCAACGGACGAACCTTTTGGGTTTTGACTTCTTCAATAGGGATATTTAAGAATTTACTTACTTCTCTTTGGATAAGTTGCATACATGTTGTACCTTGACATGGCCCCATACCCACTCTTAATAAACGCTTTAGTTCTTCAATATTGGTATAACCTTGTTCTAGTAATTGATGAATCTCTTCTAATGTAACATCCTCACACCGACAAATAATAATGTCTTTCTTATTCATAAACCTTACTCCTTATCGTCACAAACTCATATAATAAATCCTTATCTACTAAGACTTGGACTAATTGCGTTTTATCTTGACGTGGTGTTAAGGTTACTTTTTCGATGTACGCTTCACCAATTACTTCACCTTTACGATTTACCGCTGACCAAATCTCACCTTGTTTGGGGAACGGTAAGAACTCATAAGGGATCTTAAAGCGAATCTTATCATCTAAAACTTCACAGACCGTAATTGCTAACCCTGGACAACTATAAACACAAATCCCACAGCCAGTACATTTATCAAAATCTACTATCGGGATATTATTAATATCTTCACCGATAGTGATAGCCTTAAAAGGACAACTAGTACTACAAGGGTTACAAGGAATCTTCTCGTAACATTCAACAATTGCTTTTGGTTTTACTAAAATCTTTACATCTGGAAATTTCGTTTTAACTTGTTCAGGGGATGGATATCCTTTTTGATTTAACATCCTACCCTCACCCCTTCTAATTTCGCAAGACCCTTTCTAATCTTTTCCCCGAAAGGACCACTGCGTAATACTTCTAATTGCTTCCGAAAATCTAAAATCAAATCATCATAATCAGGATGTACCTTCCCTAGTTTCTTAGAAGCTGTTAACCCTGCAATATAACCTTCAACCATAGCGCTAGATGCTTCTTCAATGCTAGAAGCATCTCCACAAGCATATACTCCTTCAATCGTTGTTTCATAATCATTAGTTAAGACTGGTACTAACCCACCTAACTCACTGATATACTTTAATTCACAACCAAGCATCGCTAATAGATTAGTTAAAGGGCTTAACCCAACAGCGATACAGACAGCATCAACATCATACTCTTGTTCTGTACCAGGAATTTCTTCCCATTTTTCATTAAGTCTAGTCGTAATGATGCTTTCAACTTTATCTTGACCAAGCGCTTTTTTAATCGTACAAGAAGTAATAATATCAACGCCTAAACGCTGTAGTTTAGATGCATGGACTTTATAACCTCCAATTACAGGTGCTGCTTCAATAACCGCAAGAACCTTAACTCCCGCTTGCATCAATTGATAGCTAACAATTAATCCGATATTACCACTACCAACCATGACGATTTTTTCACCTGGTTTTACCCCATACACATTCATTAGGGTTTGGACAGCACCAGCACCATATATGCCTGGTAAATCGTTATTTTCAAACGCTAAGACTTTTTCACTAGCACCAGTTGCGACAATTATCGCTTGTGCTTGTACCTTTCTGTAGGTTTCTCCTAAAAGCACTGTAAGTACCTTATCAGGATATAACCCCAAAACAGTTGCGTTATCCCAAATCTCAATCAAATCTGGATAATTCTTAACATCATCGATGAGTTTCTTCGCTATATCAATACCTCTGGTCTTAGCATATTGCTTCTCGCTCCCAAAGAACATATGGGTTTGTTTGATCAGTTGTCCCCCTAATTGAGGGTTACGATCAATAAGGAGCACTTTTTGCCCACTTTCAGCTGCCATTTTGGCAGCACACAAACCACTAGGACCAGCACCGATGATGACTAAATCCCTATTTAAGATCATAGAGTACCCCCTTATTAGTTTGTGTTTCGACTTTCATCCCTTCCTTAAGTAATGTGATACAAGTCTTCACATTAGGTACACCATCAACTATCATATGACACGAAGAGCAATTTCCAATTGCGCAATAAAAGCCTCTTGGCCGCTTGTGCTTAATGCTGGTGGAAAACTGTTTCACTCCCAGAGCACTTAGTGCCGAGGCAATGGTGTCTCCTTCATAACCAAATACCTCTTGCCCGTTAAAGGTAAACCGAATAATTTTCCGTTCCTTCGTAAAATCAAGAATCGGATGTTCCTTGATTCGCATCATCTTCACCTCTCGTCCCCTATTTTATCATAAAAGCGTTTTCAATAAAATAGCATATTTACAAGTCGATGACTAAACCAACAGGACAATGATCACTACCTAACACACTTTCAAAAATTAAACTGTCTTTTATTTTTTCCTTCAGACGTTCTGAAATAACAAAATAATCAATTCTCCAACCGATGTTCTTAGCCCTCGCATTAAACATATAACTCCACCAGGTGTATTTAATCGTTTGCGGATATAAATAGCGGAATGTATCAACAAAACCTTCCGCAAGTAGTTTATTAAACTCGGTACGCTCTTCGATAGTAAACCCTGCATTCCTTTGATTTTCTTTGGGGTTCTTTAAGTCAATCTCCTGATGAGCGACATTCATATCACCACATAAGATGACTGGTTTAATCTTATCTAACGTGCGAAGATATTCTCGTAAATGACCTTCATATTCTACTCGGTAAGTTAATCTTGTTAATTCTCTCTGTGCATTGGGAGAATAGACAGTCACAAAAAAGAAGTTATCGAATTCTAGTGTTATCGCTCTTCCTTCATCATTGTATTTACCATCAAGCAACCCGTAATGAACGCTTAAAGGTTTAGTTCTAGAAAGGATTAGAGTTCCAGAATAACCTGGTTTTAGTGCGGAATTCCAATATTCATAATAGCCAGGAAAATGAAAATCTTTTTGTGCTTCTTGCATCTTAGTCTCTTGAATCGCAAAAATATCAGCATCCTGGGAAATAAAGAAATCCAAGAATCCCTTCTTTAAACAAGCTCTTAATCCATTTACATTCCATGAAATAAACTTCATAACCTAACCTACCTATCTAAATGTAATAAATCCTCAGTCAAAACTGTTTCTAAATTATCTCTAATAATCAGATTAGCATAATCATCATAAGGAGTAGGACTCTTATTGATGATGACTAGGTTTTCCCCTTTAAAGTAATAGATTAAACTAGCTGCTGGATTAACTAATAATGATGTACCTACCACAATCAGTAGATCAGCATTTCTAATATGATAAATCGCATCCCGAATCGCATTATCATCAAGCACTTCTTCATACAATATCACATCAGGTTTAATGATTCCACCGCATTCACATTTAGGTACGCCATTACTTATAGCTATCGTATCTACAGGATAAAACTTCCCACAATTCATACAGTAATTTCTTAAGACACTTCCATGCAGTTCAATAACTAAAGGACTACCAGCTTTCTGATGCAAACCATCGATATTCTGGGTAATTACTGCCTTAACATTTTTTAGCTTGGCAATTGTCTCATGAGCAACATTTGGTTTGGCATCCAAATACAACATTTTGGTTCGATAATAATCAAAAAACTTTTCAGGATACTTTAGGAAATAGGAATGAGAAAGAATCGTTTCCGGACTCAGATTATGAATCGTTTCAGAATAAAGGCCACTAGCACTGCGAAAATCAGGAATCCCAGATGGTACCGATATTCCCGCTCCTGTCATAAATACGATATAATCGCTTTTCTGAATCATGTTTTTCAGAAGTATCTTTTTTTCCATGTATCACCACTTCTTTAAACATTTATGAACACTATATTAAATATACCATAAAATACTACGAAAAGAACACCTATAAAAAAATACTTGGAAAATCCAAGTATTTTTATTAGGCGCTCTCTAAGTTTTCTCGTGATTCGCCGATCTTTTCAATTGTTTTCTTAAAGAGAACAGGACCAAATAATTCAAAGATGAGAATGCCTGCTAAGACAATTGTTTGAACAAGTTTAGCCTCATCATTGGGGAACATCGTGCTGATTGCAACGAGCATCCCGATTGCGACCCCACCTTGTGGGAGTAAACAGATACCAGTATACTTCTTCACCTTATCAGGAGCCTTCGCTACTACCGCACCAACATAAGCACCTGCAATCTTACCTATACTTCTCAAAGCAATGTAGAAGATTGCGATAATGCCAGCTTCTAATAAGACTTTTAGCGATAATTCAATCCCAGCAATCGTAAAAAATAGTATGATTAATGGTCCACTAAAGTTACTTAAAGCAGCGGCTTGAATATCAAACGGTTCTTTACTGATAAAGTTGGTAAAGGTCATACCTATTGTCATTGGGATAAGAATCATTGATAAATTATATTTATGAGCAATCCATACTGATAGGAAAATTAATGATAACTCAAGTGCCAAATAAGCTACATAGCGATCTTTTTTCTTTAAATAATTAATTCCGAAATGATGGGCAAGAACTAAGATTAGTCCTAAGCCAAAACCTATCCCAATCGATAATGCGACTTCTTTTAATGGATCTAATAATGCTGTATGAATATTCAACTCTTGCCCACTGATTAAACTTAAAGCAATGCTAGCGAATAAGCCAAAAATCACCACACCAAAAATATCATCAATACCAACGAGTGGTAGCACTACATCAGTAACAGGACCTTTAGCCCGCAATTTCTTGACGATGACCATAATTGGTGCAGGTGCTGTTGCTACAGCGATTGATGATAACGCGAGAGCAAGCCATGCTCTCCCATCCAATAACAAAACCCCTAAAAAAACCACTAAAGCTGTAATAAATGCTTGGATGGCGGTAATAATCATGATTTGCTTACCAGTTTTCTTAAACTTAGGAATCCATAGTTCAGTCCCAATTTGATAAGCGATGATTCCTAAAACAACATTTGAAATAACATTGAAGTTATGTAATACATCATCATTTACAATATTTAAGACTGATGGTCCTAATAATACTCCAGCGACAATATAACCTGTGATTTCTGGTATTCTAATAACTTCAGCTAGTTTACCTAAAACGAAACCAATTGATAGTATAATCGCTAGATATAACAATAGTTGATAGACATCCATCTTCTGATTTCATCTCCTTGTATAATTACAAGAATAAATTATACTCTCTTTATAAAAGAAGTAAACTACTTTAACTCGAAATAATCATAAAATGAAAACTTTCACATATAGCATTTTATTCAATTATTAATAAATAACCTATTAAGTATAGGAGATTTGTTAATACTAGCATAAGAAAAAACTCACAACTATTAAGATATAGTTGTGAGATATTTACGAGCTTCTTGTCGTAATGTTTCTAAGGGGTGGTTATCTTCAATAATTTCTAAAAACAAATCTTTAGCCTTATCATAATCTCTATTTAAGTAATAGTATTCGGCATGTGCCATTTTACTTAGTAATGTACTTAAGCGGTTTTGATTTAAAAGCGGAAAGGCATCTAATACCCTGACATCAGGTTCTTGATCTTTTAACATCTTGAAATGTAACAGATTCCGATGAAGATTAGATAAAGTTAGTCTATAAACTTTGTTGCTTAATAACTCATTAATGATGTTAATACAAGTATCATAGTCAGATTTATAAGCATTATAATCAATCAAAACTAATTTATATATCAGTTTATCAAGATTAGGGTCACTTGGATTAATTTCTTTAAACAACTCTTCTGCTTTAGCAAAATCATGATTCAACATCATATCAATTAGATGCAAATCAATTCTACTATGGGATTCAGGATGTAAGTGATTAGCCTTTAATTCATCAAACTTATTTTGAAGAACTTCAAGGTCTAAAGTGTTGGCGTATTCTTTAAGGTATTTACTAATTAAGTTTTGTTGCTTATATGATAATCCCAATAAAACCACCAAGAACGCACCTATTAAAATAAACACATAGAGGATTTTAAATTCAATAACAGGTACAAAAAAGAACCCGATTAACATGACGATAAATGCACCTTGAACAAGATATACATCTCTTCTAATAAACCAACCTTTAGGTAAAGTTTTAGGTTGCGTTTTGTCTGTTTCAGTAATCGCTTTGATATCAGCCTTCATCGTTTTCGCTTTAAGTAATAGGTTAATAAATATATCTAATAGTAAGGCAACAATATAAAAAGCACTAAAGGTATAAATATAGATGATCATATCAACGATACCATCATGGATAAATGACGCCAATGCAGCCGCAAAATAGACAATAAAACAAATATAACCAGCGATATTATAGACTTTATTTTGATATTTCTTAAAGATATTATAAACAAATAAAAAATCATGACAAATAAATAAACTAATAACACTTACTGTACCAAAAGTGGTAAAACCAGTTATAGGATCATTTGTAGGTGAATCTAGTTGATCATTGGTAAATGAAGCGATGATAATAATTAATAATGATATAAATATCGGTAGATAAAATCTAAGCCAAAATTGCTTACTTCGATCCATATAATATTCAACTCTTTCTAAATAACTGATATTTTTAACTATAACAATCTTATCATGGAGATTGTATATATTCAAATATTTTCTCTCTATAGGGATGGGATAGTGATATGAAATATATTAGACCTTCTCCATTCTTAAAGAAAATAATAAATGAGTTTGATAAAAATCAAACTCATTTATTTATTCTTCTTAATTATATAAAACTATATCCTAACAATATTAATAACGTGATTTATAAAGATCATATTTATCATCTTTAGAAAAACCAATTGCATATAAAACGACTCTTTTGGCTCCTAAACTTAATAAAGCTTGGATACAATCTTCATGCATATTGATATTCTTAGTATAAATATCATCAATTAAGATGATTTCTCTTCCCTTGATTCTTTCGGCATCAATTTGACATGTATTAAGCGTCAAGCCAGGGAACACTACATGCATACTATACCCAGGTAAAATATGGGTAGTTTGAGAATCTTTGATTCTCACTATGCAATCAGTACCATCCTCATAACCTGATAATTTTGTTAAGGCGATCTTTATCGCTTCTTTAAACATTAATTGTTCAGGATTATAAGATTCCAATGTTTTCGCCCTAGGTACTGTGATTACTAAAGGATTGGTTAAATTCTCTTGAGCTTGAATTAAAGGTAAATCCTCCACTACAAGTTCAACAACTTTATTTTGGGCTTCAATTAACTCAGGTAGTGAATAAGCATTATTATCGTTTTTTAAGATATTAATAAAATCTGGATTGCCCGGTCGATTAAAACCAATAAAATGTTGATGGTAGTATCCATTAACACTAACCTCTAAATGCGTGTTAGGTTCGACTATAAACTTTTCAACCATTTTATTCCCCCGTATGTTCAAATATTATTAATCTATGACAATTAATATTATACTATTCATTTAATATAGTATACCAAATATCAATACTCTTAAGCAATAAGGTTTTAATATTTATTTTCACAATTTTAAGTTTCGGTATTATTGCCGTAATAATTTGCGGTATTAGTTATTCACAAATCTACTATAAGTATTGGCAACTCATTTTATATAGTAAAAATAAGTGGTATAACCACTTATTTTTATAGGGGTAAATCTTTCTCATCAAACCTCTTAATCCCGATTATATATGTAATAAAACTAACGAGGAGGAGTATTAGTAGTTTCCATATATAAACATTTGTACCTTCGATGATACTATTGGCATCAAACAAAGTGATAATTGATGCAAAATTAAAGTAACTCATCGCTTCAATTCTTATGGCACTCGGAATTACCGGTGAACCAAATAAACCCAGTATGGTGGCTACTAGGAAGAACATTGTAAGTCCACCGCCCACACTCATAGCATATTTACTGCGATTAAACCAACAACTTGATAAGAAACATATACCAGATATCGCTAGCATGGTGATTAAGGCAGCTAAATTGAGTTTCAGGATTTGTGCATAAGTTATATTAATGTTCTCCTTAACTATTGTTAAACTAACAACACTAGTTATGGTCATTAAAATATACATTACAAGTAAAGATAAGATTAAATAACTCATTTGAGTAATTGTCACTTTTCTACGTTTTGTAGGTGTCGATAATACAAAAGCCATCGCCCCTGAATCTACTTGCCCAGCAATCAAGTTATTGGCAGTCATAATTACAAAGATAATTGGTAAGAGTAATCCAGATATTCGATAGAATATTGTGCCAATAACAAGAGTGCTAACATCCATGTCACCTAATTCAGTTAAAGCATCTGCCACTTTCTTTGGTAAACTATCTAGTAAGGTTTTACTTCGTTCTTGTATGATACTCGTTACTTGTTTTTCGAGTTCACTTTGGATTTGTTTCTCTGTATAGTCAGGATAGTTTTCTCTTAGTTGATTTTCTTTTACTTCTAATTCAGCCCTAAAGGATACAATTGCACTATAAGATAACTCATAGATTCTATCTTTCGTAAAGTACTTAGAGACATAAATAGTCTTATTTTTATTTGTAAAACTTTGGGTATAGTAAACATCTTGTAATACTTGTGGTATATAACTAGTCGCAAACTCAGTTACATTAGTTGAAGCGGAACTTATATAAGCTTGAATCGCAACCGTAATAAACTCTCTCGCTGTATTCGCAGCTTCTTCACCTTCAGTATCTTTAACTTGTTCATATAATTCTTCTGCAATAATATTTAAAATGTATTCTGATATTTTTTCCCTAGAATAGTCTTCTCCTTGGACTAAATAATAATCCACTAAAGTATTTATCGCTACTTGTTGTTCTTTAGGTTGATTTAAGGTTAATGCGGCTCGAGCTTCTTTATCTGAATAACCTTGGTGAAGCAAACCGTTATAGGTAGATATAATATAGGCTTTTTGGAAATCGTTTAGATGAGTGTTAAATAATGTATATAACTTATTATAATTATCTTCATAATTATTTAAGGTTTTATCAGTTAGATTATAATATTCCATCGAATTCTTTTCAATAGTTGATTCTATAGCATCTTTAATAAACATATCAGCCATCGAATCACGAATCTCACTAACATTTAACTTACCTAAAACAATAATGATAATCGCTAACATGATGCAATTGATTGCAGTGACGAACACCCACGTACCTAAGTTAGCTTTAGCTGATTGTTTAAATAAGGGTTTACTAATCATGAGAGACCACCTCTTCTGATTAACTCATTGAAGTGTCTTTCTAAAGTATACTTAATCTCCGCAATAAACTTCACATTATAGTGTTTTAAATCATTGAAGAGAGTTTGAATTCTATCTTTCTCGATTGTAATTGTTACTTGATTGTATGCTTCTTGGTCGCGGATAATCCTATATTTAAGTGTCTTAAAGTTTAAATAATCTTCACGCTTAGTAAATTCAATCTTAAAATCTGTTACCTTACGATTAGTAATTTCATCTAGCTTAACTATATCCACAATTCGACCTTTATTTATTAAAGCCACACGGTCGCAGGTTTTTTCTAAATCTTCATAAACATGACTACTCATGAAAATCGTTTTACCCTTAGCTTTTTCCTCTTTAATGATATCTAAGAAAGAAACTCGCATCAAAGGATCTAACCCGGTTGTAGGTTCATCAAGAATTAAAATCTCATTATTAGCAAGTAAGCTCGAGACAATCGCTGTCTTTTGTTTCATGCCTTTACTCATCCGTTTAAGGTTAGCACTTGGATCAAGTTGTAATCTTTCGATGAGATAATTAGCATAACTTAAATCTTTAACTCCTTTAATTTCCGCTTGTGCTTTTAAAAAGTCTGTACCACTCTTATAATCAGGGAAGCCGATTTCACCTGGAACATAACCTACATATTGTTTAATTTTATCGCTTTCGAGCCAAGCATCCAGCCCCTTTATAGTTATCCTACCTTTATCAGGTTTAATAAACCCCATAATTGCCCGAATGGTAGTGGTTTTACCAGCACCATTCGGACCAATGAACCCAAGCATTTCCCCTTGAAATACAGCTAAATCTATGTCAAATATACCCCGGCCATTGCCGTAATCCTTAGTCACATTTTTTACTTCTATGACTTTTTCCATTGGATTGCACCTCCAAAGTCGCGGTCCTCTTTATAAAACTTCATGAAGTAATCTTCTAGAGTTTCTTTCAATTGACTAAAACCGCGAAACTGGATTAGAGACAAGGCTTTTATTAAATAGTTTATATTTTCATCATTTATATTTATTAAGAGATGATTATTATCTTGATTAATAATTGTAAATTTATCACTATTATCATTTGCATTGCGGAAAGCCATTAAGTCAGCAATACTATTAAATTCAATATCATAATTCTTATTCTTACTATGCTTTAAATCATTGGCATAAAACTCAGCCACAATCTTACCTTCCTTAATAATCGCAATGCGATCACAAGTCGCATCGATTTCACTAAAGATGTGGCTTGATAAAAGAATCGTTTTACCTCGTTGTTTTTCCTTTTTAATAAAATCAATAAACACCTGTTGCATCTTAAGATCTAATCCACTAGTAGGTTCATCAAGGATTAAGATATCTGGGTCATGCATAAATGCGGTAACAATAGCAAGTTTCCGCTTCACACCTAAACTCATGCGTTTCGTTTCTCCTGAAGGGTCTAACTCAAAGAGATCACACAAGTATTTAATATATCTTTCATCTTTTACTTTCTTTAAATGCTTCATCATATCAATAAATTCATAACCAGTTAATCCATCTGGTAAGGCAATTTCACCAGGCAAGTAACCTACCTTATCCATGAACTTATGATAGTTATTAAAAGTATCCATTCCCATAATCCGGGTATGTCCCTTATCTGGTTTACTAAATCCCATTAAATGTCTAATCGTGGTTGATTTCCCTGAACCGTTTGGACCTAAAAAACCATACACTTCACCATCATGTATCTGAAAGGAGATATCGAAAACCCCACGGCCAAAACCATAGTCTTTCGTGAAGTGTTCAACTTCAATCTTGACCATCTTAACCTCCCACTGATAGACAAATGTATATTTTATTGACACATGTTATATTATATGCTAAAATATGAAAGAATGCAATCGGATATTTCTTAACAGATTATCTGAATTGTTGTTATATATATACATAATTTTAGAATTGTCTATAAAGGAGCGTCGTCATGAAGGAGAATTATAAAGAAGATTTACGTGTTTTAAGGACACGAAAACTATTAGCTAGGTCATTATTTGAACTACTAGAAACCACACCTTTTGATAAAATTACTGTTGTCGATATTTGTGATAATGCGATGGTGCACAGGGCTACCTTCTATAATCACTTTGAGAGCAAAGAACACTTACTTGATTACGCCATTGAAGAGATAAAGGAAGAGTTATTTATAACTACAAGCAAAAAAGAACCATTTAACTCAATAAAGGAATTGTATTTATACCTTATTAGAAAAGTCTTAGAATTCCTTGAGTCCTACAAATCAAAGATTCTCCTCATATTAAATCAAAATAGTTTTGAGAAAGCAGCTGAATTCTTGATGTCAACGGTTAAACGTAGTTTAACCAATCTAATAACAACTTTTGAGAAAAATAATACTGATCAAGAAAATGCTATTCCAAAGAACTTTCTGATTCATTACTTTAGTGGTAGTATCACTATAATTTGTCTCAATTGGTTAATCTCACCACAAAAGACATCTAAAGAAGAATTAATCCAATATTTCGACATATTATTAAATGATAAAATATCCATAAAGTAAAAGGGATTAAGTTCAAAACTTAATCCCTTTTACATTTATTTATTAATGTTTATTATCCTGTAATGCTAACATAGTATTCGAAGTAGTACTTAATATCTGCAAGTGAACTAAAGTAGTTAGCAAGTTTGTTAGCAAATAGAACCATCTTGACTGAATTCTTTTGAGTTTCATTATAGCCTTCGTACTTAGCTACTAATGTTGAATCTAAGTCAAGTGCATCTTGGAACGTGAGGATTGCGTCAACTAGTTCATCTTGGGTTGTAGTAGCCATGATTTGCTCAAATGCGTATTCATAATAATCTTTTAATACATATGTGAACGTATTTTCTGGTGTGACGTTATACATTGAACCCCAAGTATAGCCTTGTTCATCATAGAGCACAATGTAGAATGTAACTTGGCCAGCATCTAAGAGCATTGCTGTTACAGTTGTACCGAAGTCAATTGTCCAAGTTTGAGTATCAGCATCATAAGTGACTGTTACACCGAATGCTTCAAACTCAGCTTTAGCTTCTGATGAACCATATGGATTATCTTCACTTGCGTATACTGAGAATTCTGGTAATGTTCCTTCGAATGAATGGTCTACTTCGAGTTTGAATAATGTTTGATCGCTTGCTTTAATAATCCAGACGAACTTATCTTTGACAAGGACAAAATCATTGTCATGTTCAATTGGTTCAACTACTTCAACACCGACTAATTCTGGATTATATAAGTCACTAATCAAGATTGATGCTAATGCATCCATGACGTCGTAAATATCTGTGAATGGAGCATATTCTAATAACTTAGCACTAATCTTAGTTAGTTTGTCAATATTATTAGCATCAATGATATCATTGATTTCAGTTACTACTTCTGTATATGTATCATCTACAAGGTCTGGATAGGTACCAAGGCTGAGTAATTCTTGACGATATGCGAATAATACAGGGAATCTTTCATTGATGATATCAAATACTGTTTCTTCATCTGTCGCATTATTCAATAATACTGTAGTCATGTATTTGTAGTATTCTTTTTCAGCCATGAATTCGAATGCAGCTTTTACATCTTCAAGTGAGCCAAGTAAATCATAATGAGATAATACTATAATATGATGT
>JAAYWZ010000024.1 GCA_012516175.1 Bacilli bacterium | reverse complement strand
TCTTTTTTCTTTATTAATATAAAAACTATGATTAATACTATTTCTATACGAGTTAATAAAACTTAGTCTTTTATTTAATCTTTGAATTAAAGCACTATTTTCTTGGTAAATTTTTCTATCAACTTGTTTCCAAAATGATTGCAAGTATTTGTGTCCTTCATATTTCTCTGGATTAAGTTTTTTAATTTTTTCTTTAAGATTATCATCTTTCGTTGTTACAAATATTATTTCATTAATTAATGTTAATCCTTGTTGAACTAACTCAGTATCTCTATAGTATTTAAGTATCTCTAACAAATGTAAATAATAATTATCAATGAGTTTCTTCTTGATTTCTGAATCCGATAAACCAGGTTCATAATTAATCCACTTAAATTTATCCTTTAATTTATCGAAAAGATCTAGCAATATGTAATACTCATTTTTAATTTCGCTCTCCAAATCTTTATACTTAGTTTGAAACTTGTAGATTTCATCATGCAACTTATAGACACAATAAGCTACACATTCTTTATATTCTTCAGGATTATCTGATATATAATCGTAGAAACCAATCTTAACTAACCTAAGTGCTTTAGCTAACTTATCAATTGTATTTGATATTGGTTTTAAAGGACTAACATTGTTCATACTGTTAAATAACTTATTAATACCTGTATATTGTCCCGTCTGGATAAATGTTTCAATTGATTTTGCCCAAATGCTAATATAATACATGTTTGTTAAATCAACAATTTCAGAATATGTATTATCTTCCTTACAATAATAAACCTTCTTCACTGTCACATTATGTAAGCTTTCTAAATAACTCAATGTCATTAGGAGAATTGTTGGTTGGCTACGATAACCAAAGGTAATATCTATATATAACTCATCACCGCTACTTAATATTAAATTATCTTTAAAAATTCTAAAGATTTCCCAAGAATTGTCTAAATTAAACTCGCTAGGTATATGTTTGAACTCATAATCAATCCCACTTTTAACTAAATAGTTTTTCAATGTAGGATTATCAGTTTTGTCAGAAAAATGAACATTTTCAGCTTCCTTAGTCGCAAACACCTTAACGGTTAAATCACTTGTATCTTCAAAGCATAAATTAATAATCGCTAAAGCCCCATAATTAGTTGTATATTCTTTACTATGAAAATGGTAGGTACGGTCTGAATAGTCTTTTTTACCCAACATTGTGACTAATACTTTAGCCATGAATCTACCTACTTTCGATATGAGTTGGGTTTATATGTATTAGGTTTATTTGAGTAGGTATTCTTGGGTTTGTGTTGGTTATCCTTTTTATTATCTACTTTTTGTTCCTTAGCGTCTAAATGAACAGGTGGGATATTATTAAAATTACTAAATCCTACCTTAGGTAAAGTAAGCTGAATGTATTCCTTAATTCCCCCACCACGATTTAAGCGGAACCATTGGTGACTAGCGAATTTATTAAGCATTTTCTCTTTTTCATCTGGTTTAAGTGGTCGATCAGGATAAACAAATGGATAAGTAACTCTAATCCCTTTTCTTCTTAGCGCCATCTTATCTGAACTCTTACCATCGATAAAAGAAGCAAGTTCAAATAACTCTCTTAGGGGTTCATTGTTTTCAAACTCTAATTTAGGAAAAGATTTTCGATCAAGTTGTTTTATCTCATACATTAACTTATTATCGACTATACCTAATTCCCTGACATTGATGGATTTAATGGTTATTAAACAACTACCTAATCCCAATGGTTTACCCATACCAATTTTATGAGCTCGAGGATGACAGAAATAACTATTTTTATTCACATTTGGATTATCAAAATCTAAAGCATAGATTAAGTTAGTTAGTTCTGTTTTCGTAACATCATCAAAATAGACACGGAAGGTAAACTTATTATTCCGTTTTAATAGTTCTGCTGAAATATTCCGTTTAGTTTCCCGTTGCTTCTCATCTTTTGGTACATAAGCATCTTCAACTTTAAAGTCAATATGATGCCAATAGTATTTTCTTCCTCTTAAACGTGGAACATAAGGAACTCTTAGAGCTGTCTTAGTTTGAGATTTTTCACCCTCATCCCAAGTAAACATATAGTCATAGTTATATGCATCAAATTTCGCATTAACTTCAGGTTTAAACAAATAGAATTCTACCGCTGATAACTTTGGTCCTGAGAGTTCTCTTAATGGTGCCATTGGTAAATAATAATCACCATTAGATTGAATTTCAGCATCGGTAAACCGAACACGGGAACCAATCGCTGTAGTTATGTCATTTTTTGTGAGGTTAGTGGTACCAAACAAACTACAAGCAGGACATAAGGCTTTTATGTTATCACAAGGGTCATAGCCACCATTCAACTTTAATAATTGCTTCAAGGTATTGTTAAATACTTCTCTAGTAATACAGGCTGGTGATAAGTAGTATACACCATTTATGTATTTATAGTAGACTGGTAAATAACTATCCTTATCATTACCTTGACTACGTTCTAACCGTTTTAACGCATTCCAATAATCTCGATATCCTGAGTGTTTTGCGGTTTTATTCAAGGATTTATCAGCATATAATAATAAGACTTCTTTTAACCTTGCAATATCTGATAAAGATAATTCCGTTATCTTATTACCAATAAGAGTAAATAACTTATAAAATTTCTTTTGAAAATTCTGTTCATATAATTTCTTTTGAAAATTCTGTTCACCCTTAACAAGAATATCGCTAGAGTTCGGGTCAAACACAATTTTTCCTTCGGGAAGTTTCTTTACTCTTGATAAATCGGGAATACTATTTCCAACCTCGTTTATTTTGACCTTTTTTAGATTATTATTTAAATTCTTATATAGATAATACTTATTACCTTCCTTTACAATGAACCCTGGTAAACTAGGGTCAGAGTAACGCTTATGGAAGTAACTATCGTCATCAGCTGTTACTAAACAAGAGTTAGTAATCGTCTCAAACACACTACGGATTACCCCTCTTAATGAACTCCCTGGTATATAGGGCTTACCATCTTTTTTAATAAATCCTAGTTTTTGGTGTCCCTTAGTTTTTTCATTTTCGGTTAATTCTGGAATGAAGAGTTCAGTTAAGTTTTCTAGCTCACACTCAAGATAACCAGTAAGTCTTTCTTCATTCTTTTCTTCTAATATATTAATGGATTTTGCACATTTTTTATCTAAAGTGACAAAGTTATATGGATTAATGAATCTTTTATCTTCCATCATCATCCCTCACTTCTTAGAAGGCTTTTATTATTGAAGTAGAAGTTAGTTAGCCGGTTATCCACAAAATACATAATGCCTTCATCATCATAACTAATATAATTAATAACTCCGATTGCTAAATTATTATTTACATTATCGAGTTTAAAAGGTAATACCACTTTAACACCACTAGTTTCTGTTAAATGCGTGAATGTGATACCTTTATTTTCGGTGTATTTTTCAACGCGTGTACCATATAAAAGATATTGAGTGTTACTACTAATGGTATCATATTGGACAACTTCAGCAACGGCGATATTTTCATCAGAGATAAAGCGATAGATGTATTGGTTTTCGCTAATTCTAATAAACTTTAATTCACAGTTTTCATTGAATAACCGTATTTCTTGGAGGAATTTTGTTAGTGGTTTATCGCTTTCAAATATAAATACGCCATCACGATATAATCCTATACTTACACCATGATCTTCATACATAATCACATTAACATCTGTTTTAACTAAACTACTAATCAAGGGAAGGATGCCTTCTAAAGTGGTTATCCCTCTAAGTACATAATAATCCCGAAAATTAATTGAGCTCATAATTAACCCCCTTTACTGTACTAATGAACTTATCAAGGTATTTTTCTTTATCTGTATCAGTAAGAGGTTGTCCATTTATTTTGATATTTGTGAGTTTAACTAATCCTCTTCCAATTGCGGTTTCCCCACCAATGGGCAAGAAACCATGATTAATTTCATCAAATAACAAGAGTAATAGCCCTAAGTAGTTTTCTTCTTTTTGCTCAAGGCTTAATCTAAACTTGGCTGTACCTCTTGCGAGATACTCTTCATCAAATAAAGCGCGATTCGCAGCACTATTTGATACCCGATTAATCTTTGTTCTGCGTATGATCTGATAATCTTCTTTATTTACTGATTCAAAAGAAGTTTCATAGGTTCTTACTCTTGAATAGATAGTATCTTCATTATTATTGGTATCCACATTACCAAACAAATTCTCAACAATCTTCTCACTTAATCCCAACTTATTTACTAACTTCAAAGCATGATTTCTTAAGGCACCACCCCAACTAGTACCAGGGATGACTGGTTTATCTCCAACACGCATCATTACTTGGTCTAGTTGTTCTGGATCAAACGAGTAACTCCGAATCATTAAGCTACTTTCAACTTGCAAATCAGCAGTAATATCAATATAACTGGATACCTCTTCAGGCTTGTACCAATCATGATAAGATACATTATTTACTAGATTTTCAAAATCAAATTCTACAAACCGTTCATAATCATTAAGACCAATTACTTCAATTTCAGTATTAATAAGTTTAACCAAACCATAACCACGGTTAGTTTTTGCACCTACACTAATCTTTTCATTTTCAAGAGCATAAAGTAACTTACCTAAGAGCCTTTTAACTTCAACTGGGTTAATTCTCTCAGATCTCAATTTACCATTGTGGAAGTACTCGAACTGTTCCCGAATGATGACTTCTATTCTTAATTGGAAAGTAGTATTAGGACTAACTACTTCATAATCAAATTTAGACCCACTGACGGTAGATTTAAACCTCCTATCGATTCTAATGCCATCACGGACCATAATATCAAAATCATCGAGTGTATGTGCATCACTAATGAAGATATTACTAATAGTAGAATCAATTTTATTCTTGAAATCATTGTGATGCCCAAACAAATATTTCAGCTCCATTGATTCATCACTAAAATCCGTGTAATCCGCCAGATAACTTCGGAACACTCCCGCTAATGATGTACCTGGAAGATAAGGACGACCGTAACCATCTACCATAACATCTTTATCAGTATTCTTATCATTACCACTACCAATACTGATGGGTGAAATAACTTTTAAGGTCCCCTTAATGAAGATCCGCTCAATAACTTTATTGGCTGACATTCTTATCACCCCTAATATTTAGTTTTAAGAGCGTGAAGACATGTTTCATATAATGACGATACCAGTAATAATCTCCACTTTCAATCGATTCAACAACACTCTTAACTAAGACATTTTTATGACGCTTGTAGAATTCAAGTGACGTTATTTTATCAATGATGAATTCTCTTGCTTCGTTCACAAAATCAGTATCACTATCACGTTCAATTGTTCTTTCTAGTAAAGCACTTCTAATGTTATTACGTTTCTTATGGTCTTTTATGAGCGAAATATAATCATGTAATTCTTGATAATCATTTTTAATTTTTATATATTTTATGATTCTATTTAGTGTTGTTGAGTTTAATCTAAAGTAAGAACGGCTTAATTCAACTTCACGGTTAATATATAGTTCTAAGGCATATTGCATAAGTAGAGTTTGAATAGTTGTTAACATCGCTAATGTATACTTTGGTTTAAGTTGTGCTGTATGTTTTTCTTTCGTTTCTTTATAACTGGGATACTTACGTTCTTCCACTATTATTTGCCCATAACCTTCATTAGTACGGATACCATAGCGAGTTAATTCAAGAGTTCTAACATTAATTGGTGTATCATTATCGTTTCGGAAAACAATCGTGGTACCTTCAGATAAAGCTTGCATTTGGACTTTCGGTAACTTCCATTGATTAATAAATCCAGCCACAGTGGTAAAATTAACAAAATAATTAACAACATGTAGATTACCTAATTTACCTTTAATATCATCGATTAATACCTTCACATCAGGGACAATATTACCATTCTCATTAATGAGAATTAGTGGACTAACTAACTTCACAACAAATTGTCCCTTACTTGGCACGACTAATTCAGTATTGTTAATATCAACTAGTTTAACTTCTTCTATATAGACTTTACCATATTGAGCTGTTTTTGACCTTCCTACTGTTAATACACGATTATCGGGTAGTAGTTCAATTACTTTTTCTAATAACTCTTTTGGACCATCAATATAACCATTAAATAATTGTTCACTTAACAATACTTCATATTGAAAAAATTGCCCATGGTCAACAACGGCATGACCGATATTCTTGGATTCCGGACGTAAATGGTGATATTCTACTTTAATAAGTGGTTCGCACTTATATAACTTATCTCCCAAAGTACGTACATATTTTCCTTTCAGGGAACGAAGTTGATAATTATACATTTTTGCATCTGGATTCTCGCTAGCCTTATCATATATTAATCTTTCATTATCTTTCGCTTGATAAATGGATAAGCTAACTGGCTCATAATCATCTTTCTTATTATCGGTAATATAGGCATTACCAAATTGAACTTTACCTGATAAGAATATATCATAAAACTCTGGGTTTAGATGAGCATCTTGATAAAGGGAATTCTTCCTAATATATAAAGAAGCAAATGTTCCCAATAATGTTGAACCTGGAATATAGTCAAAAGTCGTGTTGTTTTCTCCATTCTTACCAGCCAGCATTAATTGAGTTAATAACCGATAGGTTAACTTTAACCTTTGATTAGGTTGTACATTTAGATTCGTTTTATATTCTCTATGGGTATTATCTTCAACTAGTTCACAACGAATCTCACCAAAACCACGAGTACGGTTCAACCCCATATGTCTTAATACCTTACAACTATCCTGTAATAATGGTAGTAATCTTTTATCTTTGAGATATAAATCAAAATAAAATACCAACCCACGATTTACTACTCTACTTACCCGTAAACTACCCTCTTTTGCTGAACGTTTACTTCTTTCAATTGTGGTTTGGGTAATTAAACGCGTGTAAATATCAGTTATGAATTCTGATTTATAAAATGGTGCATACTCATTAGTTTTCTTTAACTCATTGAGTTCACTGGTAATTTGCTCATAGTTTTCAATATAGCCATTGGTTAGTTCTAAGGCACCGGAATCAAACTTACCTGTTTCACCATATAAGGCATTGATATCTTCTAAAGTAAAAGGAGAATTCGTAAAATCTAGCAACTCTATACTAGCGTCACGCAATAACCCTTTAAAACGACGTCCCGGTATGTACGGTATACCATTTTCATCGACAACAGTATCAATATCAATAAATCCCGCAAAACTATCACCTGTACCGGTACATAAGTCAGATATTAAAGTCACCTTAATCTTCATTATCTACACCCCCATATCTTCATATAAATCAAGCATTTCTATTACATCAAAGAAAGGTGTATACATTGGATCATCATAGAATCCCGATAATACAACAGATTCAGGTAGTTTATATTTACCTTCGTAAATTTTGCGACCCCGTGCTTTATTTTCACGAAGTAATTTTTCTACTAAGACTGAGCTAACAAGGAAAGCATTTCGTAATTCTTTTAGCTTAGAGTTTGGCCATTTTTTTTCGCTCTTAGTTAAATAATACATTAAATCTTTAAAGAAGTTTAGTTCATAGATTTTGTTTTCACTAGTATTAGTAACTAAGTAAGGACGATTAAGAAGATTATAGCCTTTATAATTACTATCTTCAGTCTTGAACATCACAACTTCAGACAATTCGGGTAAGTTATAGGTTCTATCTCTAACTTCTTTCAATGAGTTCGTCATACCTTGATAACTAATCGCAAAATCAATCCAACTCTTTACTTCGCAATTATACCTCTTCGCATGAGATTTAGCCTTATTCTTCGCATTACGACAAGCTTGTTCTGACAATTCATATGCGAAGTGGAATGGATAATGACTGCGACAATAGAAGATACCCGCACATGCTGATAATGGATATTTATCATTAAGTGTATATTTACTGATTTCTTTTAAGAAGATTTCTACTAATGATAATGCCAGTCTAGCTTGGCAAACAAAGGTGATATCATCACCATTTACGATGATTGGTCTTAAAGGTAACATATTTTTATCTGTTTTTTTAGTCTTTTCTAATATTCTGCTAATCGATTGGTCATTGTTTTGAAGGCTTTGATATAAGCTTGGGTAATATCATTACTGATTTTTCTAATCCTTTTAATATAATCATTCATGGATAGTTTAGAT
The DNA here is from genome assembly GCA_012516175.1 of Bacilli bacterium. Lineage (GTDB taxonomy): Bacteria > Bacillota_I > Bacilli_A > Haloplasmatales > Haloplasmataceae > JAAZCR01. The sequence goes on along the minus strand of JAAYWZ010000024.1, from coordinate 2,643 downwards.
TCGTTCATGATTTTATGGATAGTATCACCCATATTGTTTCCATCAATATGAACTACACCAATAAAACTATCTTCACCTTTTTCGTAAACTAAATCATCAAACTCACGAATAAACCCATAACTTGTAGTAGTTTTATCAGGTAATAGTTCTTTAAAGATTTTATCTTTGTTTTTATCATATACTGTTAATTTCAAATCCCGCTCTCGCGTCAAATATTCATCATTCTTTTTCATAATAACAGGATTACCAGTACTAATGTCTTGGCGCGTAATCGCAATATTTAAAAGGGGCTTTGTCCGTAACATACTAGCCTTGTTTTGATTTAGTACTCGGGGTAAGTGTTTACCAAATACTTCTCTTAAATCATCATCAGGACTTACATGGACAAAACCCACTGCAATAAATAGTGATTCAGTTTCTTCATATACTGTTTTTGAAAAAATCTTTGTAATTTCAATACCTATTTCTTTACTACGATAAGCGACATAAGCATTTCCGCCACCGACATAGATTACTTCAGCAGCTAAATCATCATCTTCTAACATTAAGAAGTCTTTGGGTTCCCCATTTTCTTCTTTCCACTTAACCCTTACTTTTAAATTATGGACTTTCGCATAATCTTCGATAACCCTTGGCAGTGTCCCATCTAAGACACTATAGACGATATGACTTGCACCAATAATCTCCTTCAATACTGGTGAATTAAAAATAAAGTTCTGAATACCAGATACATCGTATCCAGCCAGATAAAAATCTTTCATTTTATATCACCCTCTTTATCTAAATTCATATGATAACCCTTAATAATAAAAAAAGTAGAAAAAGGTAAAATTAGTCTATATTTAAGTCAATTTTAAAACAATATCTACATTTTGACAATATTTGTCAAAAAATATGTACATTTTGTCAAATTATATCTATATTGTTTATGGTATTTAAACTAATGTTTCCTTATTTTTTGGTTTATGATATATAAAGTTTACATTATAAAGTTAGTTTAGGAAACTTAACAATTTTATCTTCAGTTAAATTACACAACTCAATAACAAACTCAAGTAAACTGCGATAATCCTTCTCTTCAATTGGATTTAATCCATGCGCTAATATCGAACTATTGCGCGTATCCATAATTCTTCGATATTCATTAAATCTATTTATAAAATACATGCCTAGTTCCGAACCTAATTCATTCAACAATAAATAACAATTCTGTAATCCTAATTTATAACAGTTCTTTTCAGAAACGAATGAATTCTTAAAGGTATCTTTTAAACTGTCTGGAATTTGTTCTTCCTGACAATTACTTGCATCAATACTGAATTTATGCTTTAACTCTTCTTGAGCAATTAATTCAACAGCACGATATAATCTAGCCACAGCGTCATCATATTTCTTTTCGATTTCACCACGTCGATACGCATTAGAAATTAAGTCTTCAATATAAAATCTACCTCTAATGGCTGGATCATTACTTTTATATCTGCTTAAAAACTCATAATTATTAACAACTTCTTGAACAAATCGATTAATATTGTCGTTGTAACAAGCATGTTGCTTTAAAACAAATAATCCTTTATTAATACCCTGTGATGCCCGATAATGTTGAAATAAATCCCAATTCTTATACCCCTCAAATATATCAATTAAAGCAGTAAATATTAAGCGCCAGGAATTATTATCATCCAAATTATGACTGGCTTTTTTCGCAAAACTAATTGCTTCATCATAACGTAACATATTAAATGCCATACAAACTTCAGAACGTTGTAAAAAAGCGATACTATCCCAAGGATTTTCAGTTTGCACGAGTTTTTCTTTTCCATCTATGACAAAGCCCTGGGCATCCCTAACTCTTTGATCACTAGAAATATACACATATTTAACACCTTTATCAATAGTCGTTAATACTAAAGCCACACTCATGGCTTTTGTCCCACCAGTAAAATCCACAAATACATTGTTCCAGTTATTAATGTTTCGTTCTTTAAACTCAGCCATCAAAAGTTCTACATTCTTATAGATATTTTCTACATCCTTAGTAATGATTGGTGTAGTGTATGGAAGGAAAGGGCATTTTTGATATACCTCATTTACTATAAACGCGGTATCATTGGAACAATAAAAAATTACCTGATCGGGCTTTAAATCATTAATAGAAAAAATAATCGGACTTGGATTCAAACCAACAGAATAAATAACCGTTTTTTTAGATTCCATTCTACTCTCCCTTTTCTATCAGTAAATTTTATTTAAATATAAACTAGTATAAGTGCTTATAATTAATAATTAACATAAGAATATTAATAACATTTAAAACATTTAATATAAAAGCAACCTTATGGTTGCTTCAATTTTTACTGCGACTAATATAACAGAATATTTACTTATAAAAAATGAAAAGTAAAAAGTTATAGTATCTCAAGAGTGTCTCATTCTTTATCTAGTATTATAAACGTATTTAACCCAAAAATAAAGAATATTCAGCATTTTTCTTTAGTTTTCACCATTTTCTCATAATATCCTATAAATCTTTTTTTCGATTTTTCATTTAAATTGTTCTATCAAAAAAAAGGGTTGCGTCAATAATTATGTGTAAATGATTTTATAGGAAATCATCCTGTTGTTTAGTACTAGGTAATTAGT
>JAAYWZ010000001.1 GCA_012516175.1 Bacilli bacterium | reverse complement strand
GTTTATACTATATAATAATGCTAACTTAAATAAGGAGGATTATGATGATTGAGATTTATTTAAATTTCGATGGAAACTGTCGTGAAGCAGTAGAGTTTTATGCTCAAGTTTTTAATACTGAGTTACAACCGGTTATGACCTTTGGTGATGCGCCAGACAACCCCGAATTCCCCCTTGATGAAGAAGCAAAGCATCGTGTTATGCATACCTTTCTAATGATTGGTAATAATCGAGTCATGTTTTCTGATATTGATAAAGGAGCACCATTTGTTCAAGGCAATAACTTTAGTATTGCCTATACTGGTGAAACAGAAACAGAAATTCGTAATATCTTTAGCCAATTAAGTGGCGGTGGCGAAGTTCTTGTTGATTTACAGGAAACTTTCTTTAGTAAACTTTATGGGATGGTAAGAGATAAGTTTGGGATTACCTGGCAATTACTAGTTCGGACGGAACACTAAACTAAGCACTTTTCTTAACAAAAAATAATAAACTTGTTATAATGGGCAATGTAGTAATTATGAAGGGAGTAGGAAATGGAAAAAGTTATCTCCGTAATAAAAAGCAACATTTATGACAAGTTTATGATTGCGAAGTTAACCCAAGATAAAGAAACCTTAAATAGGTTAATTAATGAGAATAATAATGACATTTATGAAAGCACAAAAATAACTGTAACTGATGATAAACTAGTCAATTCATACGATGAAATCATCTATGTGCAAAACATTTTGAGTAATGAACTTGATGAATATGATAATGGTCTTTATGGTGGTATCCATGAAGGACATTTATACTCCTTTGACTTTAATGACAAGAGTGTAACTATTTCAGAAAACTTAGTAAGTTATTATACATTCTTACCCGAAAACAAACGTGTTTGGTTCTTCTCTGATTTTGTCAAGGGTGTCTATATTTACGCTAATTATGAGACTGGTGAGATCATCACTTATATTGGCCCTGAAGCTGATAAAGAAAAAGCCTTTGAAGTATTTGATTATCAAAAAGCATTACGTTATATTTTAAATTTTAGTGGTGCACCTAGTTTAGAGGAACTCTTTTCTTATCACCTTAAGGAAGAATAAAAGGATATCGTAAAAATATCCCTTTTATTTTTGTCCTAAATAATAACCACAAGTATAACCAGTTGATAAGGCAATTGTAAGATTATATCCACCAGTATAACCATGAAGGTCACAAACTTCACCAATGAAGTAAAGGTTAGGAATTAGTTTTGATTCCATCGTTTTGGGATTTAGCTCTTTTAGAGATACACCACCACCCGTGACAAAAGCGACATCAAGGGGGTTAACTCCATGTATTTTAATCGGGAAGTTTTTTACTAATATTGCTAGATCTAAGAGTGTTTGTTTAGCTACATCACCAATTTTCAGATTATCGCCTATATTTAATTTGCTTATTAAATGCTCACTTAATCGTTCGGGAAGAAATGATTTAAGGCTGGTTTTTAGTGTTTTGGTTTTATCTGTATTCTTTAACTGAAGAAATGTTTGTTTTAGAGTTTCAATGTTAAGAGTAGGTAAGAAGTCAATGGTTATTTTAGCTTTATTATGGTCCTTTATATAATGATAAACAAACTGACTTAACCTTAAACTTGCTGGTCCACTTAAACCAAAATGGGTGATGATTAAATCACCTGTTTGGGTCTTAAGTGGTTTATTATTTTCATCAAGTAAAGAAATCGTAATATCCTTGAATGATAAACCTTGCAGGGTTCTAGAAACAATAAGCTCATCATGGCTAATTAAGGGACTTTCTGTGGGGTATAATTCTGTTACAGTATGGTTAAACTTCTTGGCAATCTTATGGCCAAACCCATTTGAGCCAGTGTGGGGATAACTAACTCCACCAGTCGCAATCACGATATTTGATGCTGTAAAAGTGCCATTAGTAGTGTAAACTGTCGTAAACTGATCCTTTATATCAATATCAGTTACTTCTGTATTCGTAAGAAGTTGAACATTATTATTTTGAAGTTCCCGGTTAAAGACATCGATGAAGTCTAATGCTCGATTACTTTTAGGAAATATCCGGTCATTATCTTCAATTTTTAAGGGTATACCCCTTTTCTCAAAGTAATCCCAGATGTCTTTTGGACCAAATAATGTCAAAGCATGATATAAAAAACGTCCTGACTTAATAGGTAAACTGTTGATGAAGGTGTTTACATCCTTGAAATTAGTGATATTACACCTCCCACCACCAGTAAGGCGGAGTTTTTTGCCAATATCGGGATTTTTTTCGATTAATAATACTTTCTTTTTATAAGAACCTAATGTTACAGCACACATGAGTCCACTTGGACCTGCGCCAATAATAATTGCGTCATACATAATCTACACCTTGTTAATTATAGTCTATTAAATACCTTTAAGTAACTTAACAGAAAGTCTTATTTTGACTTATAATATATATTGAAGCGAACTTATTTACCTGAAGCTTCGACCACTAATGAATAGGACGTATCAGGATCATATGGTGTTTCGTGAAAATCACCATATAACTTGATATTATGGTAACCCGTTTCTGCTAACAGCATAACTAATTCTTCGCTCTTAAGGGGATAAAGCTTAACACTGTTGGTGAGGGTAACCTCCTCCACCTTTAAAGTAGTAGTAAATAAGATCAAGTTATTATTTTTATCATAAGTATATTCACGGATAAAGGTTAAGTCATGTGCATCATTACTTATTATAGGAAGACTTTTAATGTTGTATTTAAGAATGCGATTATAGTTAATGATTTGGATAACTAAAGTACCATTATCCTTAAGCATATCTTTACAATTAGTTAGAAAAGTCCTAATATCATCAATTTTTATTAGATGAACGAGGGAATTACCGATACAGGAAATTAAATCGTATTTACCCTCTTTGAAAGTAAGCATATCAGATACACAAAACTCACAATTATGATTTCCTTTTTGCTTGGCAATCTTAATCATTTCTTCATTTAGATCAATTCCTAAACCATGATATCCCCTAGAATAGAGGATAGATAAAAGGGTTCCTGTACCACAGGCTAAATCCAAAATCTTTTTAGGTGGCACCTTTAAACGCTTCTGAAAGAAAGTTACTTGCGTTTGATTTACCGGAAAGATTTCATCATAGTAATGGGCAACTTCCGTATAGAACTTCATCTTCTCCCACCTTTCTTTTCTACTGCTTATTATATCATTAATGCTGGTGATAAAACATGAAGAAGTTTTCAAAATTTCTCTTAATATGTATTGGTACATTATTTGTTATTTTAGGAATTATCGGAATTTTTGTCCCAGTGATGCCTACCACTATCTTTTTGATGGTGGCAGGTCTATGTTACATCAATAGTAGCGAACATTTATATCAAACCTTAATTAGAATGCGCTATTTTGGACCAATTATTAAGAGTTATGTGGAATATCGCGAAGTAACGAAAGGTTTTAAAATCTCTAGTTTATTATTATTGTATATACCATCGATTATAACCCAAATCTATATCGTAAAAACTTGGGTATATCGGATTATACCACTGGTATTAATAATCTTACTGACTTGGCATATCCTTAGTTTAAAAACGGTCGATAAAGATACAATCACAGCACGGAGTGAAGGGGATACTGAAAGGAAGAGTTGACAAGATTTTCATATAAGATACAATATTAGTAAGACTTGTAAAAAGGTGAAAGTATGAAAATCAACCGAACAACAAAACGAGCTATTGATATTTTGGAGTTAGTTGCTCAACAACCTAAGGGGATTACTTTAAATGAAATTGCCAAAGTGCTAAAAATGCCTACGACGAGTGCATTTGATATTGTGCACACATTAAAACAAGAAGGAATGTTGGAATTAGATCCCTATTCAAAACTATATTCTTTAGGTCCCAAATCCTTATTAATTGGTCAACAATATCTAAAGAGTAATGATTTAATCCAAATTGCTAAGCCATATATGATTGATTTAGCGGAAAAATTAAGTAAGACTTGTTTCTTGGCTAAAGAAGTAGATGATCAAGTGCTTTATATCAATAAATATGAACCCTTAAATGCGGTAATTACGATGGCGAATATTGGTTCAAGAACATATATGCATGCCACGGCTTTAGGTAAAGCCTTATTATCGACATATGAAAATTACGAAGAAAAAGTTAGTAAATTAAAACTAGTAAAACTAACCCCGAATACTATAACTGATAAAGATCAACTTATTAAAGAGTTAAATTTGATAAAAGCACGGGGTTATTCAGTTGATAACGAAGAAGTTGAAGAAAATATGTTATGTATCGGAGCACCGATTTATGATCATAACAATCAATGTGTGGCGGCGATAAGTGTCTCTTCTATTAAACGGGGTCAAATCGATATCGAGTATGAAGGTAATCTAGTTAAAAGTGTAGCGCTTGCGATTTCACGGAAACTTGGATATCATGAGTAAACTTCCTTTGTGGAAGTTTTTTTAATTTATTGAAATACGAAATAATAAAGAGTATAATATTATTACGAAATCAATTTGTATATACGAAATGGAGATTGAAAGATGAAAAAATTAGATGTTTTAAAACGTATTGTTGATGTTGGTGTAGTGGCAGTAGTCAGGGCTGATAGTGAAAAAGAGGCAGAAAATATCGCTAAAGCATGTATTGATGGTGGTATCAGTGCCATTGAAATCACTTTTACTGTCCCAGGTGCTGATAAAGTAATTGCTTCATTAAAAAAGACTTTTAACTCTAGCGAGTTAATCGTTGGTGCTGGTACAGTTTTAGATAGTGAAACGGCGCGAATTGCGATATTAAATGGGGCAGAATATATCGTAAGTCCTGCTTTTGATTTAGAGACTGCCAAATTATGTAACAGATATCAAGTTCCATATATGGCTGGATGCATGACCTTGACGGAAATGATTAGAGCCATGGAAGCTGGTTGTGATATTATAAAAGTCTTTCCAGGTAATGCCTTTGGTCCTAGTTACATCAAAGCTATTAAAGGACCTTTACCACAAGTTAATCTCATGCCTACTGGTGGAGTTAGTTTAGATAATGTTGATCAATGGATTAAAAATGGGTGTGTAGCAGTTGGTGTTGGTACAGACCTAACTAACCCAGCTAAGACTGGTAATTTTGCAGAAGTTACAAGAAAAGCAAGAGAATACGTAGAAAAAGTAAAACAAGCTAGATTATAGAATTAAACCCCCATTATCATAAGAAGTGATAATGGGGGTTTATTTATGTAATACTATCTAGTATTATAATAAATTGATTTAAGGCATGTTGGAAGTTTAAGAAACCATCGGTTTCTTCTTCACTTTCTTGACCTTGGGTTTCGAGCTCTAAGGTACTACGACCGACAAAGTTTCCTAGATGAGGTTCCAGCGCAAAGAAACCCTCATAACCATCCCTTACAGCTTGGCTAATGATTTCTGGTAAGTGACCATCACCTAAACCAGGAGCAACTACCTCTTTAGTGCTAAAGAGAGCATCTTTAATGTGGAAGTATTCTAAGTAAGGTTTAATTAATGGATAAGCTTCAAGGGGATTATAACCACATTGAACAAAATTCGCAAAATCAAAGATAGCTTTAAAATTTGGAGATTTTAAATTTTCCAACAAATCGACACATCTTACTGGTGCATCACCATAAATATCTTTCTCATTTTCATGTAATAAGATGATATCAGTTCTCTCTGCTAACTCAACCATTTGGCTTAATCGCTTTAAAACTTCATCACGATATTTATCATATTCTTGATTAGGAATATAATAACTAAATAAGCGAATATATTTAGTTTCTAAGATCTTAGCGATAGTTAATGTTTGTTTAAATAGTTCTATATGATTTTCATTAGGCTCAGTTATAAAGATTTTTCCAATCGGACTACCAATACAAGCAACTTTTAGATTATTTTCATCTAGTTGCTTCTTAATCTCTTTCACTTCATCGAGAGATCTACTGGTAATACTATTACCATCAATATTACGGATATCGATATAATTTAATCCCAATTTTTTAAAATCTATTATTTGTTCCGCTAAATCTGGACTAATTTCATCCGCAAATCCTGAGATTTTCGCTGTTCTCATATTCTCACTCCTCACTATTCTTAACCATTATAACATAACTTGTATACAAGTGGTATATTTTACCTATTCAATAATTATCTTTTGCTGAGATTAAGCAATACAACTATTATTTATCATAATATAATTTATGATATAATTAATTTAAGCTAAATAATTCATGGAGGTTATATGAAGGTTGATATCTTCTTAGAAGGTGGAGGAATTTGGGGATTAGCTTATTTAGGTGCTTATAAGGCTATAAGTTATGCTGGTTTGCAAGTAGATCGGGTATGCGGTATATCTGTGGGCTCGATTGTTGGAAGTTTTATGGCAGTAGGTTTTACTGCAAATGATTTAATTGATTTATTAGGTTATTATCCTGATTTTTCCTTCCTGAAAGTAAAAACACCTAGGGCAAATCGACCTTATATCGGAAAACTCCTAGCACTTTTATTTAATCGTGGAATTTATGATAGTAGCGCTATTGAGGATTTTATCGAAGATATCTGTGAAAAGAAAGGAATTACTACTTTTGAACCACTGATATCATTTGGAGAGAGCAGATTAAAGATCCTAGCATTTGATGCGACTATGCGAAAAATTATTGTCTTACCCGATGATTTACCTAAATATGGACGTAAGGTGGAGGATTTTCGTATTTCTGAAGCTGTAAGGATGAGTTGTGCGATTCCCTTATATTATACTCCTTATGAACTTAAAACCGAGAAAAAGACCAATCGGATAATCGATGTTGGCTTTATTAAAAGAATTCCCACTAATATCATGTATCAAGATAGGAAACTAAGAAAATTGACACTTAGGTTTGGCTTTCAGAAAGATAAAGGTGATAGAAGCCATAATAGAAGATATAAATCGCCCTGGTCGAGTGATGAATTAGAGCGTTATATCGTAATCCCAATCGACAGAAGTATAGGGTTTAAAAACTTTGATTTGACCAAAGAACAAGTATTATCATTATATAAACAAGGTTATCGGGCATGTCGTAATTTTCTTCGCGATGAATTTCAAACTAATAAATGAGGTGATTAGAATGCTTATCGGGACAAAAAGAACAGACGCATATTTCATTCAAAAATTAAAAGAACTACAAGCGAATTTTCCTGAAGTTGAAGTTAGTTATGGTGATGCTTTAAAAATTAACGATGTAGAAGTATTAATAACCTCAAGAATAACTAATGAAGAGTTAGATAAGGCTAGTAATTTAAAAATCTTAATTATACCCTTTACAGGTGTAAATAATTTACCTTTAGAGAGACTGAAGGCAAGAAATATTGCTTTAATAAACTCCCATGCCCATGCTCCTATTGTAGCGCTTAGAGCTGTGACCTTGGGACTTGCGTTATTAGGTCGAGTTGTAGAACTTCACAAGCAATTAGAAAAAGGCATGTGGAAAGGGTTTGATGAAACTAGTGCTTGGACAGCTATCTTAAATAAAAAAGTAGGATTATTAGGTTTAGGAGCGATAGGTTTAAATATCGTGAAGTACCTAGAACCATATAACCCTCATTACATCACTTTATCAAGATATCAAAGTAAGATAGAGAATAAGCATAACTGGACTTATTATGATACGATAGATGAACTTTGTTCCAATTCTGATATTATGTTTGTCTCGCTTCCCCTAACACCTGAAACCAAGGGGATTATCGATAAAAACATCCTTAATAAGATGAGAGATAAGTATCTCGTTAATGTTGGTCGCGGTGAACTTATCGTAGAAGAAGATTTCTATACTGCTTTAAAGAACAATATGCTTAAAGGTGCTGCGATCGATGTTTGGTACCAATATCCAGAAAAAGGTAGGATAAATCTTCCTTCAAAATATCCTTTTCATGAACTTTCTAATGTGATTTTATCACCCCACGTAGCGGGTATGAGTGACTTAACACAAAAGTTAGTATCAGATGAGATAATTGATAACCTTCGATATTATTTCGAGAATAAAAGGTTTAAGTATACTGTTGATTTAGATAGAGCCTATTAGTAATAATAGGGTGGTAAATATGGCTTTATATTATTTAGATAGTTTTAATGATTACTATAAGTTTGATGGGATAGTTGATAATAATCAGAATTATGATTGTTATATCGATGTAAGAGATTATCGACATGAATTAAGTGATGGTGCTATTATTTGTAAATATATGATTAGGATAAATCTTGGTCCAATCATAGATAAGGAAAATCTCGAAGCAATCATAAGTGATATTTATTTAATGTGGGTGAATATCAACTAAAAAGTCTTCTTATTCCGATTGATACTTTTACTTATCTATTTGATAAACATGAAGCACTAAGGATTATTAGAGAAAAAACAAGTGAATACTTGGTTAATCATGATCTTACTGTGTTTTTGTATATTTCTGATAAAGAAAGTTATATTGATGAATTAGACACAAGCTTACAGGATCGCCTTGACAACTACACCAGTCCACTTGTTTATAGTAAGTTTTACGCTACTTTCGATGAAAAACTTCAAGAAGTTATAAGTAATATGGATGAAACCTTTACTGAGATGTTACTTAGATTAATCGATGAGAAAAAAATGACTGATGTCGAAGTATATAAAAGAGCTAATATCGATTGAAAGCATTTTTCTAAAATTAGAAATAATCGTTTTTATCAACCCAAAAAAGGAACAGTAATCGCTTTAGCATTGGCATTAGAATTAAGTATTGAAGAGACGGAAGAGCTGTTAAGTAAAGCTGGTTATTCATTATCACGAATTTCAGTAATGGATGTGGTAGTACGTTATTTTATTGAGCAAGGTGAATATGATATATATACTATTAATGAGAAACTGTTCTTACTTAATGAAAAACCATTAGGTTATTAAATGTCGCCTGTCAGGCGACCTTTTTTATAGAAGTCTAAGGTATCCTTAAATTGGATTATTTAAGGAGGTATGAAGATGAACAAAGACTTGACTGAGATTGTCTTTATCTTAGACCGGAGTGGGTCGATGACAGGGTTAGAACAAGAAACAATTTCTGGGTATAATGATTTTCTCGAAAAACAGAAAAAGCAGCATTAGTTACAACAATTCTCTTTGATGATCGATATGAAGTAATCCATAATCGCGTTAATATTAAAAATATCAATCTCCTAACTAAAAAAGAATACTACACCAGAGGTAGTACCGCCTTACTCGATGCAATTGGCAAAGCTATTAAGACAACTTATAATAATCACCTTACCACATTAGTCGAAGAACGACCTGGACAAGTGATTTTTGTGATTATTACGGATGGATATGAGAATGCGAGTCGGGAATTTACCTATCCGATTATAAGGCATATGATTAATGAACGAATTGAAAAGGATAAATGGGAATTTATCTTTTTAGGGGCAAATGTGGATGCGATTAAAGAAGCAACAGATCTTGGTATAGCACCTAATCGTGCGGCGAATTATCATGCTGACCCTGATGGTACTAGAGTAAATTTCGCTGCACTAGATAAAGCTATTTCTGAATTACGCATCTGTTACAGCCTAAACGATAATTGGAAACAAGTTATCGATGCTGATTTCCATAAACGCAAAAAGAAGTAATTATAACACATACATGGATCGATAGTTAATTAATTTATCATTTCAAGATGGAACGTTTTATGCTTGGATTTACAATAAAAAAGAATAAGGAAAGGGTATATTTAGCATAGAAATAGCAAATAAAAAAGAGTGTAAATAAGTATAAAAACCCAAAAGTTCATTGACTTTTGGGTTTTTACATTACCATGATGATATCGTGCCATCGCAGCGTGGTTCTGTGCCACCAATATATACACCTGTATCTAGATTCCTCCAGATTATTTGTCCTCTACCAAAGGTACCTAAATCATGTTCAATTTGAATCTGATGACCTCGCTTAGCAAGGGCATGTATTAGATGTGTTGGGAAGTGGGGCTCTACTAATATTTGCTTACCTTTGACCCATTGCCAGCGTGGAGCATCAAGAGCAGCTTGGGGATTTAAGTTGAAATCAATGGTGTTCATGATGACTTGGAGATGTCCTTGTGGTTGCATAAAACCTCCCATTACGCCAAATGGTCCAATGGGTGTATTACCTTTAGTAAGGAATCCCGGGATGATGGTATGATAAGGCTTCTTTAGTGGTCCAAGGGCATTAGGGGATGTTTCATCAAAGGAGAAGTTATGACCACGATTATGGAGAGCAATACCCGTATCCGGTATTACGATACCTGAGCCAAAACCCATGTAGTTACTTTGAATAAACGAAACCATGTTACCATCTTTATCAGAAGTAGCAAGATACACAGTACCACCTTTTGGAGGTGTACCACAGGATGGTAAGAGTGCTTCATTCTGAATAAGTTTTCGCCGTTCTTTCGCATATGATTCGGATAAGAGTTCTTCTACTGTGTAGGGCATGTAGTTTATATCAGTTAGGTATTTTTCGGCATCAGCGAATGCGAGTTTCATCGCTTCTAACTGATGATGAATAGTATCAATGTCATCTTTAACTGTAAAGGAATCATTTTTGAGGATATTTAAGGCCATTAAAGCCACAAGACCTTGACCATTGGGAGGGATTTCCCACACATTATAACCTTTATAAGAAACACATATTGGTTCAACCCATTCTGCTTGATAATTCGCTAAATCTTCTTTAGTAATAAATCCATTATGAGTTTTGGAAAAATGAGCGATTTTTTCGGCGATTTCTCCCTGATAAAAAGCTTCACCATTTGTTAGAGCAATTAGTTCGAGTGTTTTAGCATGATCTTTAAAAGTGACTATATCGCCTGGTTCAGGGGCTTTGTTTTTAGGGGCAAAGGTTTTGAACCAATGAGAGAATTCATCACTAGTTAGTCGTTCTTTGTATATATTAAAAGCTCTTTGCCAATAATATCCTACAGTGGGAGATACAGGAAAACCCTCTTTTGCATATGTAATGGCTGGTTCGAGCACTTCTTTTAAAGAGAGTTTACCAAATCGATTAGATAAGGCAACCCAACCTGCTATTTGTCCTGGTATTGTTACTGGTATTAAACCATAACGAGGAATCTCTGTAAATCCTCTTTCTTTTAATGCTGGGATGGAGATACTCTTAGGTGCATAGCCACTAGCATTTAAACCATGTAGTTTATCATTACACCAAACTAGCGCGAAGCAATCACCACCAAGACCATTAGATGTTGGTTCAACTACCGTCAGACAAGCTGCCGTTGCAATAGCTGCATCTATAGCATTACCACCCTTCTTAAGGATTTCTAACCCTGCTTGACTTGCGAGGGGGTGGCTGGTCGCTACCATTCCTTTCTTAGCATAGACACAGTTGCGTCTAGAAGGATAAGGATAGTAAAGGGAATCAAGACTAAACATAGTAACCTCCATTTACATGCTTTTTATTATTATAGCATGTGATATAAATTAGAAAAATGCTTAATGATGTAAAAACATTGATATTGCTTAATTATCAAAAAATGTTAAAGAAAGCGCTTTTATTGTAGTGTTAATGTTTACAATAAATGGAAAAGTTTATATAATATAATTTGTAGTGTTTTTAACATTATATAATAACATTAAATAATCACAAGTTTGCCGGCGACTACTTGTGATTATATATTGATAATCAAAAGCGTGGATGCTTAAATAT
>JAAYWZ010000023.1 GCA_012516175.1 Bacilli bacterium | reverse complement strand
TTCCAGTTTCTTAATGTTTGAGGAGTTTTCCCAACTAATTTAGAAAACTCATGTATAGTATAATACTTCACATTAACCACCTCTAATTGCATTATACTATACTAAATTATAAATATCAACATTAATTTATAACTTTTTATAACTTTTTGTTAACTGTTGTTTACCCCATGAGGTAGTACTTGTGCATTAGACTTGCTTAAAAACTACTTTAAATCGTGTTTTGTTTGCGTAAATGTGTAATCAAAAGTATAATAGACCATAGGTGATGCAAATGGAAGTAATAAGAATAACACCTCGTGGGTTCTGTGAGGGTGTAGTTTGGGCTCTTAAGATTGCGGTCGATGCAGCATATGATGAAACTATTCCTCGACCAATTTATATCCTTGGTAATATCGTCCATAATCGGTTCATTTCCGAATCACTTGATAAATTAGGTTTAATAACGATTGAGGATAAAAAGAAATCGCGCTTAGAACTCTTAGATTTAATAGATAAAGGTACAGTAATCTTTACAGCTCATGGTGTAAGCGATGAGGTAATCCAAAAAGCTCACGATAAGGGACTATATATTATCAATGCTACGTGTAAGTATGTGCATAAAACTAATGATTATATCAAAGAAAAGGTTAAGCAAGGATATGATGTGATTTATATTGGAAAAAAGAATCATCCTGAACCTGAAGGTGCCATTGGCGCAAATAGAGATAAAGTGCACTTAATTGAAACTATAGATGACCTAAATAACCTTCATCTTGATAATGAGAAGATTACGATTACTAATCAAACTACAATGAGTTATTGGGATGTCGAACAATTAGCTAAGGAAATACAGAAACGTTACCCTCAAGCAGAATTTACCAATGAAATTTGTAATGCAACGCAAGTACGTCAAGAAGCTGTTTTAAAGAAAGCTATACATGCTGATGTAACTATTGTGGTTGGTGACCCTTTAAGTAACAACAGCAACAAACTCGCCTACATTTCCGAAACCATGGCCAAGACAAAAGCTTATATGATTGAAAATGTCGAAGATATTAATCCTGAATGGTTTAAAGATTGTAAAACAGTTGCTGTAACGAGTGGAGCTTCTACTCCCACCGCAATCACTAATGAAGTAATCCAATTCCTTGAACAGTTTGATTATAATGACCCTTCTACTCATTACTGTAAGAGTAACTTAACATATAAAAATATCTTACCATTTATCCGTAATAAAGAAGAATAACTTACCTTGATGGTAAGTTATTTCATTTTTGTTATTAAATTTTAGACATTTCTCTATCAATTCAATTTCAATAAATCCTCTAGTTATAATCAAAGAAACTATAATTTAAGGCAGGCTTTCACTCTTAGTTATTTTTTCATAAATTTACATTTATGTTGAGGTAATACTTTAACAATAAGGTTTTTAAACACTTGAACTTGATTACTAAATAGCGCCTTGTGTAAGATTATAATATTACTATTAATCGCTAACACATAAAAGTAATCTTTCATTTCTTTTACTTCCAAGATATTCTCCCAATCATATTTAATCGAAGCTTCGCTCGTCTCTAATAAAAGCCCGTTACTGTCAATGGTATAATGGGTAATAATCTCAGAGAACTTATATTTATAATAGTTTTTACGGGTAGTTATTAAACTTAAAATAGGAATCATCAGCACAAATAGATTACTAATAATTAACACTATAAGAATTACTATATTTACACCATGTTGGTAAAGGCAAAAAACTATATATAATACTAAGACTATGAATGCTAATAATTGCTTAAGCCAATATTTATTTTTAAAATATATCAGCCATAAAGTGAATTGATATAAACTTCTTAAATTGTGTTGATATGTAAATTCGATTTTTTCCATGCTGTTACCTCATTTTCATCTTTAATATATTTTTGGATAGGATAAAATCTAACTTTATGATAATCATTTTAACATATGGATAAAAAAAATTGAAGTCGTAACACAACTTCAATCTTTTTTTATTAATATTTCCTTAATCATCGAAATTTCTTTTTGTAATTTTCGTTTGCTTTCATCAGTATCTGGGATTTTATCTAGAATATCTAATTTCAACTTTAAGAGATTATCCCACTTCTCATAAAAGACCTGATCATTTTTATTAAGTAATTTTGGTCCAAACTTTAACTCTACTTCATTAAAAATAACTAGTTTAGCGGTTCGTTCAGCACAGATAATCTCATAATAAATACCATCTTCTTTTAGAATAACTTCATCAACTATCTCATAATAGTTACTACTTAGCCAATCTCTAACTTCCTCTAAATGTCCATTAGGTTGAAGGATTAATCTTTTATTAGACTTAAGTAAAGTTTTCCCTTTTTCGAGAATATCTACGATAAGTAGACCTCCCATACCAGCGATAATGATACAATCAAGGTTGTCATTGGGAGTTAACGGATTTAACCCATCACCTAATCGAACTTCAGCTGAGTTCTGAAACCCATGCTTAGTGAGATTTTCTTGTGCTCTTGTTAGTGGTCCTTTCTTATTGTCTGTCGCGATACAAGAATCAATAATTTTATGTTTTAATAAGTATATAGGTAATAAGGCATGATCAGTCCCGATATCGACAATCGCGCGGTAAGGCTTAACAAACTGTGCGACTTTCGATAATCTCTTTGAAAGCTTCATCTTAATCTTCCATGAAATCTCTTAACTTTTTACTTCTTGAAGGATGACGGAGTTTTCTTAATGCTTTCGCTTCAATTTGTCTTATCCGTTCTCTTGTTACCCCAAATTCCTTACCGACTTCTTCGAGCGTTCTTGTGCGACCGTCATCTAACCCAAATCTTAAACGTAATACTCTTTCTTCACGATCTGTTAAAGTTTCTAAGACTTCATTAAGCTCTTTCTTTAAAAGTTCATTTGACGCAAACTCATCAGGTGATAGAGCATCTTCATCCGCAATGAAATCACCAAGATTTGAGTCATCTTCTTCCCCAACAGGTGATTCGAGCGAAATCGGTTCTTGGCTAATCTTCAGGATTTCCCGTACTTTATCCGGCGTAGTGTCCATGCGTGCCGCTATTTCTTCTGGTGGGGGTTCACGACCTAATTCTTGAGTTAGTTGCCGTTGATAACGTACTAACTTATTTATTGTTTCTACCATATGGACAGGAATCCGAATGGTTCTTGCTTGATCCGCTATCGCTCTTGTAATGGCTTGACGAATCCACCAAGTCGCATAAGTAGAAAACTTAAAACCTTTGGAATAATCGTATTTATCGACAGCTTTCATTAAGCCCATATTACCCTCTTGAATTAAATCGAGGAATAACATCCCTCTACCAACATGGCGTTTGGCTATCGAGACTACTAAACGAAGGTTAGCTTCAACTAAGCGTTGTTTAGCTTGTTCACCCCGATAAATCGCTTCTTCAAATTGGGTAATATCTTCTTCAGTTAAATTTTCCCGATTTTCCAATTGTTCAGCTGCATATTTACCATATTCAATTATCTTCGCTAAGTCAATTTCTTCTTCAGGTGTTAATAGTTCAACTTTCCCAATTTCTTTAAGATACATTCTTACGGGGTCATTTATCTTAATGCTTGTGGGTAAAGAAATATCATCATCAGCATAATGTGATTCTAAATCAATATCTAAATCTAAATAAGGATCATCAAGTTCAACATCATCTGATTCCGTTACGATATCATCAACGTTATCTAATGGTTCTAAATCTTCAATGTCTAACTCATCATCATCATCTTCATCTTGAGGTTCATCACGAATTTCGATGTTTTCCGCTCTTAATGTTTCGAGGATATCTTCAAAGGCTTCAGGTTCTAAATCAAAAGGTTCTAGTTGATCTTGAATATCCTCATTATAAAGATATCCTTGTTTTTTGCCCAGATCAATCAAGGCATTTATCACTGCTTGATAATCGGGATTGTTCATAATACCACCTCTTAGTTTTTAACTTTAATAATTTTATAATAATCAATTATCTGTTGCGAAATCTTTAAAATATCTTCTTGATCACTAGTAGACTTAAGTTTTTCTTTCAATTGGTCAACAATCGTGGCAACTAAATCATTAATGATAACCGCAAAACATTGATCTAAATATTTTTCATCATAAGTGATTTTGCTATCTAAATATTCTTGATAGACTCTGGTGAAAAACTCATTATAATCGCTAGTATGCACATAACTTTTTCGAAAGATTGCTTCATCAAAATCATCATACTTTTGGTAAAAATCTTTAATATCATGATACATCCGGCGGAAATTACGATCTTTGAAAGTGATACGGTTATCGCTACTGATTAAATGGACGAATTTACGGTGATTAAACGCAAAGAAGATTAGAATCTTTTGCGTATCAAGTAGTTTCTTTTCCGAAGGGCGGCTTTTCTCAATTGTGCGAATAATCCGATTCCGATTAACCACATCATAATGGGTTGGCTCTTCAGCTTGTTTTAGATAACCACTATATTGTGAAAAATCAAATTTCAAGGTATCAATACTCACATTAATATCAGTGCTTAACCTTTGAAGGAAAAGTTCTCGCTCAGTTGGGGTCGCATCTAGTAGTAACTGAAAAATTTTTCGCTTGAATTGTTCAATAGAATCAATGTTATTTAAGTTAACGTCCTGATGATATAATTCATATAAGTATTCCCGATAACTCTTCTCGTTTTTCGCAAGATAATCTATCTAAGCATTATTACCATATTTACTAATATACTCATCAGGGTCTAAGCCTTCAGGTAGTGTTACAACCGCTGGATTTAAGCGATGCTTAAGGATCAATTCGATCGCTCTTTTTGTCGCTTCAATACCAGCACTATCACCATCAAAACAGATAACAACATTATGGGTATATTTTTTGATTAGATTAACTTGTTCCGGGGTTAAAGCTGTACCCATGCTCGCTACCGCATTATGTAACCCCGTACGATGACAGGCGATTACATCCATAAATCCTTCAAAAAGATATACCCGTTTCTTTTCTCTAATCGATCGGATCGCATTATCGAGATTATAGAGGATTTCACCTTTTTTAAAAACAGGGGTTTCTTGTGTATTAATATATTTAGCTTCCGATTTGTCAGAGTCTTTATAAATCCTACCACTAAAACCAACGATATTACCATATTCGTTCGTTATCGGAAACATGATGCGGTTTTTGAACTTATCATAATATTTACTCTCACTTTTCGTTACCACACCTAGTTCAAGCATCGCTAGTTCAGTAAAATTATTAGCCTTTAACGCTTGATATAAAGTATCAGTACTATCTGGTGCTAAACCAATCTTAAAGTAATTTATTTCTTCAGCAGTAATTTTCCGATTTTCAAGATACTTTAAGGCTTCTTTACCTTCAGTTGTATTGAGTAAGGTGAAACGATAAAAATCCAAAACAAATTTATTTAAATCGTAATACTTTTGATACTCAACATTTATATTATCGCCTAGATAATTATCAATATTTAAACTGAGTTTACTAGCTAAACGTTTTACACTCTCTATGTACGAAATATTTTCAATTTTCGCTAAGAAATTGATAACATTTCCCCCTTCTCCACAACTAAAACAGCGAAAAATCTGTCTTTCTGGAGAAACAGAGAATGATGGCGTTTTTTCGCTATGAAAAGGACATAAACCAAAATAGTTGCGTCCCTTTTTTTCTAATTTGACATAATTGGAGATTAATCCTACAATGTCCGTACCTTTTACTATTTGGTCGATGACATCTTTAGGAATTTGTGCCATTACGGCCACCTCCTAAATGGGTATCAGAATTTTAATCTTTCAGCTAGATACTCCTTCAATTCTGATACCTTAACACGTACTTGACTCATAGTATCCCGGTCTCTTACAGTTACCGTGCCATCTTCTAAAGTATCAAAATCGATAGTGACACAGAATGGTGTACCTATCGCATCTTGACGACGATAACGGCGACCAATATTACCACTAGTGTCATAATCAGCCATAAAATCTTTACGCAATTCATCATAAATTTCTAGAGCCTTATCTTCTAATTTTTTCACTAATGGTAAAACCGCAACCTTAATTGGGGCGAGGAATGGATGCAGGTGCAATACTTCTCTAGTCTCTCCATTATCTAAAACTTCTTCTTCATAACTATCACAGAAAATGGTTAAGAAGAGTCTTTCTACCCCTACACTAGGTTCAATACAGTAAGGAATATATCGTTCATTGGTAACAGGATCTAGGTATTCTAACCGTTCACCAGAATGTTCGGAATGTCTTGTTAAGTCAAAGTCAGTGCGGTCCGCTATACCCCATAGTTCCCCCCAACCAAAGGGGAATAAGTACTCAATATCACTAGTACCCTTGCTATAGTGACTTAACTCTTCTGGGCTATGTTCCCGTAAACGGAGTTTTTCTGGATTTACACCTAAACTAAGCACAAAGTCAAAACAGTATTTCTTCCAATAATCATACCATTCTAAGTCTTCACCTGGTTTACAGAAGAACTCAAGTTCCATTTGTTCGAACTCGCGGGTTCTGAAGATAAAATTACCAGGAGTAATTTCATTACGGAAGGATTTACCGATTTGGGCAATCCCAAATGGCAACTTTTTACGAGTTGTTCTTAAGATATTTTTAAAGTTGACAAAAATCCCTTGCGCAGTTTCAGGTCGTAAATACACTACCGATTTATCATTTTCAATTACCCCAATATGGGTTTTAAACATTAAGTCAAATTTTCTAATTTCAGTAAAATCACTCTTACCACAATTAGGACAGGTGATACCATTTTCTTTAATGTATTTTTCCATTTCTTGATTAGACCATCCCGCAGGATTTACTGCCCCTTTAGTAGCTTCTTCAATTAGTTGGTCAGCGCGATGTCTAGTGTTACATGCTTTGCAATCCATTAACGGGTCACTAAAACCGCCAACATGCCCACTGGCTACCCAGGTTTCAGGATTCATTAAGATGGCACTATCTAAACCAACGTTATATTTTGAT
>JAAYWZ010000022.1 GCA_012516175.1 Bacilli bacterium | reverse complement strand
TAGACTAAAGAACTAACACCTCTAATAACTTCATTGGTAACAAATTCTTGATCAAAAGTGATATTATTATCTTTCAAATTAAGTGATTTTAAGATACAATAATTATGAGACATATTTCCACTCCTTGGTTTAGTTTGTTTTATTCAAATCATATTCTATCAGGGTATTGGAAATATGTCTCACTTTTTTTATATAAAATATGGTGTGAGTTTATTTACCCACACCAAATATTATAGAACCCATATTATAAGTCTGATATTTAATTTTCTAGTCACATTATTATCATATTAGATAGATTAAAAAAACACTACATTTAAGAACCTAATTATAGTATAATGTAATATATTGTTTATGAATAATGAAGTAGGTGATGATATGCGTATCTTAGTTACTGGTGGTGCAGGTTATATTGGTAGTCATACTTGTGTGGAACTATTAAATGCTGGTTATGAGATAGTTGTTATGGATAACTTATCAAATAGTTCGATTGAAGCACTTAATCGTGTAAAGACTATTACTGGTAAGGATTTCCCCTTTTATCAAGTAGATTTATGTAACTATGAGGAATTAGAAAATATCTTTAAGAAAGAACAGATTGATGCGGTAATTCACTTTGCTGGTTTAAAGGCAGTTGGTGAATCAGTAGAAATACCGTTATCATATTACCGTAATAATCTCTTTAGCACCATTAACTTATTAGAATGTATGAAGAAATATCACGTTAAAAGATTAGTATTTAGTTCTTCTGCTACTGTTTATGGTGATCCAGAAAGAGTACCAATTACTGAGGATTTTCCTACCAAGGCTACTAATCCATATGGCAGAACGAAACTTATGATTGAAGAAATCCTCAAGGATTTATATAAATCTGATAATAGTTGGAATATTTCGATTTTAAGGTATTTTAATCCTGTAGGTGCTCATGAAAGTGGCCTCATTGGTGAAGACCCTTTAGGTATCCCTAATAACCTAATGCCCTATATCTCACAAGTTGCGGTAGGAAGATTACCTGAACTAAGAGTATTTGGAAGTGATTATGATACACCTGATGGTACGGGTGTAAGAGATTATATACATGTAGTAGATCTAGCCCAAGGGCATATCGCTGCTTTAGAAAAACTAAAGGAAGATTGTGGTTTAGTTATATATAACTTAGGTACAGGTAAGGGTATCAGTGTACTAGAAATGGTAAAAGCCTTTGAAGAAGCAAGTAGTAGAAAAATACCTTATCGGATTGTTGAACGTCGACCGGGTGATATTGCGACATGTTTTGCTGATGCTTCTAAAGCTAAAAATGAGTTAAACTGGGTAGCTAAGAAAACACTAACTGATATGTGTAAAGATGCCTGGAATTTCCAAGTAAAGAATCCTAATGGTTATAAAAAATGACATTAAAGATATTTAGTTTATAATATTGTAAGATACAACAAATTGGAGGATATAGCATGAACGCATTAAAAGACAAAAAACTATTATTACTTGATATGGATGGCACCATCTATTTTGAAAATACTTTATTTCCTTATGCCTTAGAATTCTTTGATTTATTAAATAATACTGGTCGTGATTATGTTTTTCTGACCAACAACTCTTCGAAGAGTTGCAAAGTATATTTAGAAAAACTAAATAAACTTGGCATTAAAGCTAATATGGATAATATGTTTACTTCATCCATTGCGACGATTTATTATCTAAATAACCTAAAACCAGGTGCCACCCTCTATGTTGTCGGTACCAAAGCATTAAAAGAAGAATTCACAGAAGCGGGTTTTAATGTTGTAGAAGATATTGATAATGCAATAGATTTCCTTGTAATTGGTTATGATAATGAACTTAACTATAAAAAGTTAGTCGATGCAGTTCATTTATTAAAACGCGGTGTTGAATATATTGCGACTAACCCTGATTTAGTTTACCCAGCAGGAAAAGACCTCTTTTATCCAGATTGTGGGTCTATCTGTAACATGTTAGAAGTCGCAACAGGCAGAAAACCCTTCTATATCGGTAAACCTCGTAAAGAAATGGTCGAATTAATTCTTGAAAAGAAGGGTTATACTAAAGCAGAAACATTAGTAATTGGTGATAGATTATATACAGATATTGCTTGTGGCTTAAATGCTGGTGTAACTACCGCATTAGTCTTAAGTGGTGAAACAAAAAAAGAAGATTTATTAACATCTCCATATAAACCTGATTTTGTATTTGATTCGATAAAAGACATTTATGATATTATTAAATAATAGATCTATTGAAATATTTAATTAGAATATTTGTATAAGATGAGCTCATAAACCGTTTATCTAAACGATTTATGAGCTCTTTATTTACACAAATTAAGAAAATTTTTCATAAGTAATAGCGATAGAGTAAAATTTTTGATATAATGAAGTAAAATTTCGACAATATTCGAGGTATGTTATGAAGAAGAGTGGATCTAATCGTGGGAATTTTATTATTCTAATATTATTACTAGTGCTGTATCTAATTAGTTACATTGTATATAACATCACCTTGGGGTTAGACAACTTAAATTATATGTATCTCTTATTTATTCTTATTATTTCCATTCTATCAGTACTAGTTATTTCAATCGATGAAAAAAACTTTATACTCTTTAGTGGTGCTTTTATATTGGTAAGTCTAAATGTCGCCCAACTTGTGATTGAAAACTTACATAAGTTTGGATGGGAAGATATCTATCTTTTAGATTCGTTCTATCACATCGTTTCCACTATTGGCCTTGTTTTGTTTGTCTTGGGGATTTATCTTGAGATTACTCGTAATCATAAACGGGATAATATGTATCACTTATCTAATGAATTAAATGAATCTTTTTATTTGGAATTTTTTAATAAAACTAATGAGTTATTAATTGAGTTTTCAAGTCAGTTTATCAATAAGCATGGTTTAACCTCAGAACGTATGGTTATTGATAAAGAAACTTATATAACCTATATCCACCCTGATGATATTAATATTAGTCCCTTTGATATAGATGCTAAGTATAGAATTAAATTCCCAGGTATGAACAACTATACATATATCCATATGAAAGGTGATATCAGTGTAACTGATCGAATCATCTATATGGGCTTTGATATATCCTTTAGAGAAAATATAGTAAAAAAATATATTCAATTAGAACAAGAACATGAAAAAGTTTTAAAACTAGGTTCAGATTATGTCTGTAAACTTTCTAAAAATGGAATATATCAGTATGTTTCACCAAGTTATGCAGCTTTATTTAACCTAAAACCAGAAGAATTAATTGGCAAAAGTGTATTTGAATTAGGTGTTAGTGTCAAATGGTTTCTTGATACAGTAACTAAAAAGATGGATACCATGGATATTGAGAAAGGGAGAGGAGATAAAGAAACCTGGATCTCTTGGAACAACAGTGTAATTTTAAATGACAAAGGTGATGTGGAAAACGTAATATGTGTGGGTAGAGATATTACTGATTTAGTACTTTTAAATAAGAGTTTAGAGGATCAAAGCAATCATGACCATACCACAGGTTTATTAAACACAAAGGGCTTAAAACTCGCTTTAGAGAATCAAAAAATCAAAAATGCGATTTGCTTCTTCATTGATATTTATCGGTTTGCGAATATTAGAGATTATTACGGTTTTAGATTTGGGGATTTACTTCTAAATCATGTTGCGAATGTCTTAAAAGCGAAATTTAGCGATTGCTTACTTGCTCGATATGCAGGAGATCAATTTGTGATTATTGGTATTAATAAAACACGCGAAGAAGAAGATGGGATTCTCGCAATTTTAGAAAATAATTTAACTCCGTACTTTGAAAGTAACAATACCACAATTCAACTGAACCTTAAACTTGGATATGCCAGGTATCCTGATGATACTGATGATATATATCAATTAATACCACTTGCATCACTAGCGATGCAAGATATCTATGAAAGTAATTTGAAATTGATCAATAAGTATGAACCACATATGTATGATCAATTTACAAAAAATATTGAGATGTCAATTCGATTAAGGGAAGCTATTATAAATAGAAATATTGAAGTCTATTTTCAGAAAATCTATAACACCCAAAATAATAATGTAAATTTTATTGAAGCATTAGCACGCTGGAATGACAGTAAATATGGGGCAATCCCACCTAACTATTTCTTTAATATCGCGAATCAGTCTGGTTTAATCCTCTTATTAGAAGAATACTTAATTAATAAAGCTTTAGATACCTTTATTGAATTAAAAAAAGATGAAGAATTCAAAAATACTAAGATTGCGGTTAATATAAACCCAGCTACTTTATTAAGAGATGATGTAGTTGACTTCTTCTTAAATATCTGTAATAAAAAAGAGATTAATCCAAAAGATGTTTGTATTGAAATCTCCGAAAAGACCTTTGTGCATAATCTCGATATTTGTACCAAACATATAAAAGCCTTAAAAAAATGTGGATTCTTAATCGCTTTAGATGATTTTGGAAAAGATTATTCCTCCTTATCAATCTTAAGTAATATCGATTTTGATATTATTAAAATCGATGGAACTTTCGTCAATAATATCACTGATCCGAAAAATAAAGCGATAATTGAGATGATTATGACGATATCGAAAGTATCCCAAAAAGAGATTATCGCGGAATGTGTAGAGAATCATTTAGAAAGTAGAATTCTCCTTGATATGAACTGTGCTATTCAACAAGGTTATTATTTCCATGTACCAGAAAAACTTGGTGATAAAACAAAAGACTAAGGTTTAGCCTTAGCCTTTTATTTTAGGTATTGATATATACTGTTTATTGAATTCTTGATTCTTTGCTTAATATCATTTGTCTCAATTGATAAGCATTTAGCTATATGTGTTTCATCATAGCCACGATTATGATACTTAATTATCATTTGGTCCAGGGGATTTAGTATATCTAGTAAGTTTAACTCTTCAATTCTCTGTAATAACTCATTCTCAATAAGTGCTTCTAACTGGTGATTCTGATATAATTCTAATCCTAAATTAATGTTTAAATATTGACAAATAGTTTTTAATTCACTTCTGAACCGATTGATTATAGTTTTATAGGCATAAACGGGAAAACTCATAGAAATATTGTTGTTAAAGGTTTCATGAGCTACTAATAAAGCGACCTTACCGATTTCTCTTAACTCAGTTTTATACTCTTGCATACTAAATCGATCAATTGCGCGATAGATTAAATATTCATACTGATAAAGCTTATCCTCATATAAACTCATATTATCTCCCTTTTCAAAGTCTTTATCATATATATAAATTGATAGTAATATTTCTAGGATATGAAGTAGTAATTAGTATTGTAATATTTGACTATTTTTATTGATGAAAACATGAAAAAGTGGTAAAATTATATTGCTTATCGACAAAAACAGATAATTGTGGTGAATAAGATGAAAAAACTATTAGTTTATCTCAATCTACTAGTCTTTAGTATTATCATAGTCAGTTGTGGGACAAAAAATACTTTATTTGAACAAGTATTTGCGGAAACATTGATTATTTATCAAGATGGTGATAATGAAAACCATGTTACGAAAGATATCACTCTAAAAACTACCTCTGATAGTGTGAAGGATGCAACCATAGAATGGAAATCAAGTAATGATTCTATTATTAAAATAGATGGTAATAAGGGAGAAATTAGTAGACAAACTGATGATACTTTCGTTACCTTAACAGTTACAGTTAAGATAAGTGAAGTAACAAAAACAAAAGATTTTGTGCTTACTGTTATTAAATTTGAGGAGCAAAATAACGATAATGATGATAATAATGAAAATCCCAATCCTACCATTGATGTTACACCACCAGTAATATCGGGAACTAAGAGTTGGATTCTCTTCATTGGTGAAGAAGAACCAGATTGGTTAGCTGGTGTTTATGCATATGATGAAACTGATGGCGAAGTCGATGTTTATATTCTTAATAAAAATGTTGATCTAGATCAAGCCGGAACATATTCAATTACTTATGAAGCTAAAGATAATAGTGGTAATTTTATTCATAAAGAGATAGAAGTAATCGTAATCCAACCTAAACAAGAAGAAGTAACTAATACGGAAAGTTTTAATTCGCTTGAATCTAAAGGATCTTATGTCGATTTTACCTATCAAGGAGTTAATGGTATTAATTGGAATGTCTATGGGGCAAGAACCGATAATTCCTTAAATGGTAAGGCAATCACTTTTGGTGGTGGTTCCCAAGATAACTCGAGATTAGTGGCTACTATTCAAGGTGGGATTAAGGAATTTAGTGTAAAGGTAAGAAAAGAATATCAAAATACTAATCCCCGTAAACTTGAACTCTATATTAATGGGAAATTAATAGCCACCTACGAACTAAATGTGAATAACAACGATACCCAAACTTTTGCGGTAAGTGATATAAATGTTGAAGGCGAGTTTACCCTTGAACTAAAACAAGTTATTAATGGTTCAAAAGCCCAAATCACTATTGATGATTTAAGTTGGACTACTTATTCTGGTAATAACTTACCGAAAGAGCGATTAATCATTGAGCATGATTTAAACAATTTAGATATCATTACAAACTATATGGATGAAACTCAGTTTGAACTTCCAACTATAGGAGCGTTTGGTAGTACGATAACTTGGAGTTATACAAATCAAACTGATCCAAATAATCAATACTTTAATCTTGCTACTAAAGAAGTCACATTACCTGCTTCTGGTACAGTTACCATTAGCATTACTGCTAAACTAGTATATAGTACCTATGAAGTCACTAGGAATTTTAATATCAAGATTGGTGAGGAAGGACCATCAACTGTAAGTAATGTTAAACAAGTTGCTGATGGTACGAGAGTGAAAGTAAAAGGTGTAATCACTGATATATACGAAACTAATACAGCTCTTATCCTCACATTACAAGATTCTTCTACAGGTATTTTAATTACTTTACCTAAAGATTATCAAAGCGTTCTTCAAATTCAAAATGAAGTTATTA
This sequence comes from Bacilli bacterium, assembly GCA_012516175.1. Classification (GTDB taxonomy): domain Bacteria; phylum Bacillota_I; class Bacilli_A; order Haloplasmatales; family Haloplasmataceae; genus JAAZCR01. Next base: position 1,536 of record JAAYWZ010000022.1, on the reverse strand, counting down.
TAACAGGTACTAAGACTACCTTAAACTCACAAGTAATTCTTAATGATATTACTAATGTGGTTATTACTGGTAATTCTAGTATTGACCCAATTAGTGTAAGCAATCCAAATAACTTAAATAGTTATCTAGGCAGATTAGTCTATGTAAAAGGATTACTGGCTTACACCTACAATAATAATGCGCAAGAATTTGTGATTATTAATGAAAAAGGTGCATTTAACTTACTGATTCCACAAGATTTAGTAAACCAAACAACGATTCAAAACTTGTTTAGTGATAGAGATCGTGGCGTATTAGTCGAATTAGTAGGTAGGGTATATTATGATAATAGTAAATATTATGTTTTACTTACTAACCCAGATAATATTGAAGTAGGCTTAAGTGTTAATATCGACTTAGTTAAAGATATTCTATTAAGCAATCTAATCTTCCCAAGTTTCTCAAATCCAGTATCGAATAATATCAAGTTACTAGATAATGATGATTTACTATTTGGCACAACAATCACTTGGACTTCGAATAATCCTGTTGTCATTTCAAATACTGGTAAAGTTACTCAACAAGATTATGATGTGGTTGTAAGACTAAGTTATGAGATTAAGTATGATGATGCCACTGTACATTCAGGATATTATGATATTACTGTACTTAGGAAAACGAATTATTCAGATTATTACGCAAGTATTAATGGTTTAACAGGCAATGCCTTAAAAGAAGAACTTAAAAGAATTACCACATATGGCTATAAGTCTTATTATTATAGTGAAACTAGTTATATCTTAGATGAAACTGACGCAGACCCTAATGAACCAGGCTATATCATTCTCATTTATAATCGTGCCAGCGTAAGTGGTGTATGGGATAACGCGGAAACCTGGAACAAAGAACATATTTGGCCACAATCTAAGCTTGGTAATGCTTCAAAGAGCGATTTGCACAACTTAAAACCAAGTAATCCTAAAATCAATAACTCACGTGGAAATTTGCCCTTCGTTGATGGTAGTGGTTCCTATGGTAGGGTAGGTAGTGGCTGGTATCCAGGTGACGCTGATAAAGGTGATGTTGCGCGCATTGTGCTCTACATGAACACCCGTTGGTCTTTATCAATTAGCATGAGCACCGTGGGTAATCTTCAAACTTTCCTCAAGTGGCATAAGGAAGATCCAGTCGATGATTTTGAACGTAACCGCAATGATGTCATTTACTCTTACCAAAAGAACCGTAACCCTTATATTGATCATCCAGAATTAGTTGAAAAAGTATATGGACCATTAACTACTTCAATTGATTTTAATGATCTAATTATTAACTTATTTGCTGATAATCAATACATCATTTTTGAAGATAAAAAGAATCGATATTTGATATAATGTAAATCCCCTTCACTATAGGTGAAGGGGATTTTATAGGCTCTTTGTCAAATAGTGTGGGTAAATAAAATCCAATAACCTGATAGACTTGGTCTAAGCAGATCTGCTTAGACCAGGTTTTTTATGTTTAATTAGTTTACTAAGTTTATGAACTATTAGAATTCTT
>JAAYWZ010000021.1 GCA_012516175.1 Bacilli bacterium | reverse complement strand
TCTTTATTATTAATTACTGATTGATATTATTAAAACTTATTACTAAACTTCAATAACTCTGGTTTTGAAGTAGTTATCGCTACAGCACCTGCATTAATGGCGGCTTGATATTCTTCCACAGTTTCAATTAAACCACCAGCGATAACATCTATACCTAAGTCATTCTTTACTCGACTTATCATCTTAAATAAACAACCCGGCAACATTTCAATATAATCAGGTTGTGAATTCTTTATGAGTTCAATACTTTTGAGATAGGACTGCGTATCGATGATGAACATCCGTTGTATTGATAATCGATTGAGTTTCTTAACCCTCTCGATAACTGCACTCTTAACAGATATGATACCATCAACATCAAGCGAGTTAATTAAATATTCAACCGCATATTCATCGCTTTTTAATCCTTTAATTAAGTCAATATGTACGATAACTTTCTTATCTTTATCCTTAAGCAACTTACAACAGTGTTCTAATTGGGCAATATGCGTATCCATGATTATTAAATATGGTACTTTATACTTCTGCGCATTTTCGCAGTCCTTTATTCCTTTTAATACAGGAATAATCGTTTGATTTAACTGTTGTCTCATTTAAACACCCTCGTAGCTTCAACTGCTTTCTTCCAGCCACTATATAGTTTATCACGTAATTCTTCTGTTATATTAGGTACAAACACCTTACTATCACGGGTAATCTTTAAAAGATCTTCTTTCTTCCAATAACCAGTCGCAAGACCAGCTAAATATGCTGCTCCTAAGGCTGTTGTTTCACTTAACTCTGGACGCACTACATTAGTACCAAGGATATCAGCCTGGAACTGCATGAGAAATTCATTCTTTACTGCACCACCATCTACTCTTAATTCCTTGAGTTTAATTTCTGCATCACTTTCCATCGCTAGAACCACATCCTTAGTTTGATATGCAATTGATTCTAAGGTGGCGCGGATTAAATGTTCTTTAGTAGTACCTCTAGTTAACCCGAGAATTGCTCCTCTTGCGTCCATATCCCAATATGGTGTACCCAAACCAACAAACGCTGGCACCACATACACACCATCTGTACTAGATACTTTCTTCGCATAATCTTCACTTTCACTAGCGTGACTGAACATCCTTAATCCATCTCTTAACCATTGGATGGCACTACCACCAACAAAGATACTACCTTCTAAGGCATAATCAACTTTTCCATCAATACCCCAGGCAATGGTTGTGAGTAAACCATGTTTAGATACTTTCGCTTCTGTACCTGTATTCATAAGCATAAAACAACCTGTTCCATAGGTGTTCTTAGCCATGCCTGCTTCGAAACAACAGTGACCAAATAAGGCCGCTTGTTGGTCTCCCGCTATTCCCGCAATGGGAACTTCATGACCGAAGAAGTGGTAACTTACTGTATAACCATAAACCCATGAAGAAGGTAATACTTCAGGTAACATCGATTTCGGTATATTAAGGATTCTTAAAATTTCTTCATCCCAACATAAGTCATGGATGTTATAAAGCATCGTTCTTGATGCATTCGAATAGTCAGTAACATGACACTTGCCACCCGATAACTTCCAGACTATCCATGTGTCAATTGTCCCAAAAAGTAAATTCCCGTTCTCCGCTAGTTCGCGCGCATTTGGGACATTATCTAAGATCCATTTTACCTTTGTACCTGAGAAATATGGATCAACTACTAAACCAGTTTTATTTCTAATTAGATCTTCTAATCCTTGTCGCTTCAAATCATCGCAAATACCTGAGGTTTGTCGCGATTGCCAGACAATCGCATTATAGATAGGTAATTCTGTCGTCTTATCCCATACAACAGTCGTTTCGCGTTGATTTGTAATCCCTATCGCTAATATATCTTGCGGACTAATATTAGCCTTAACTAAACTTTCCGCAATAACTGCTAACACTGTTAACCAGATTTCATTAGCGTTTTGTTCCACCCAACCAGGATGGGGATAAATTTGTTCAAATTCTTTTTGACTTACAGAAACAATCTCACCTGCTTGATTAAAAATAATGGCCCTGGTACTTGTCGTACCTTGATCAAGCGCTAAAATATATTTACTCATAATCTCCTCCCTAACTAGCTTTTTCTTCTTGTTTTCTTATTGTCCAACTATCAAATGCGGATTTTTTATGTTTAATATCAATATACCCAATCACTGCTACTACACAAGCACCAATCGTATCGAGAATCAAATCCTTCATCGTATCCAGTAATGCCCGTCTACCTTCGAATGGTACATGAGTGATATTATGCATATACCTTTGCATATTTGACCCTGTCAATGCGTCAACAATAAACTCAACAATCTCCCATAGAACCCCAATTGTAACGGAAAAGCAGATCGCAAACATCGCAATCAGTACAGCTGGAATGTTCATATCCTTATTATAATTATTAATCGAGTTAACTAAAGAAAATCCTAAAATCGCAATCATCGAGCCAGAGAAAGTATGCAACATGGAATCCCACCAAGCATACTTAATAAAGAAATCCATCATTTCCCCCAAAACAAAGTGACAAATACACATTATTATAAAGATGATTTCCATAAAGTCTGGTATCTCGAGTTTGCCCCGTTTTTCAATAAAGCCTGGTATTAAACTCACAATAATAAATAATAATGATTGAAAAGCATTAAAAACTAAACGACTTCTTTGTGAATGATCATTTACTAAGAATATCCCCACAAGGTTTAGTACAAATAGAATGCCAATTATTACTCTTAATACTTTATACAACATATCTTTGTGGAAAATCTTTTTCATGTTATCACTTCTCTTTCTACCCTATTTCATACTAAATTATATCACATAATAATGTCATAGATAAACATTAATTCTTTGTAAACACAAAAAAGGCCATTAAGGGCCTTTTCCTAGTTGTACATACATCAATCTATGTTATAGAGAGGGAGAAGAATGAAAGAATATGTGGTGAGAGGGATTACTCTCACCTATATTGTAATATATTGTCAATTATACTTCAAAGAAAATGCTTACATAAACATATAGAATTATTATCGTTTTTGATAAAAGCGAACATAATCTATAATAAACTCTTGAGGGAAAACTGTCGTTTCATCTGGATAACCTGGCCATCTTCCCCCAACCGCAAGATTTATAATTAAGTAAAAATCTTTATTAAATGGGGCAGGAAAATTTTCTACTAAACTTCCATCTTGCTTCTTGGTAAACCAGTAATTCTCCTCGTGATAGAGTTTTCCATCAACATACCAACGAATTCCCTCTTTATCCCATTCTAAACCAAAAACATGATAATCATCCGCAAATGAACCTTGTTCTAAACAATACTTACCACCATGGTAAGTATGGGGTAACCCATAATGAATCGTACCATAGATAGTATTAGGTTCATGTCCAACTAATTCCATGATATCAATTTCACCACAACTTGGCCATTTACCGTGGACTTCAATATTTTCTGGCATCATCCATATCGCTGGCCAGATACCTTTACCTTTCGGTAAACGTGCTTTAACTTCTACATAACCATAAGTAAAGGAGAAATGTCCCTTGGTCCATAATTTACCTGATGTATAGGGAGATCCTAAGTAGTCTTCTTTAAGAGCTTTAATCACCAGGTTACTGTTTTCAATATAAATGTTTTCTTCTCTTGTTGTATAATATTGTAACTCGTTATTTCCAAAGCCATGATTACCTGTATCATAACTCCATTTTGCCAAATCTATTGTTGGTTTGTCAAAATTATCTTCAAAGATTAACTTCCAACTCATCTTAATTACCCAACTTACTCTTTAAGAACTCCAAGCTCTTCTTTACACATGCAAATGGGTCCCGACCCTGACAATCATCTTGTTCCACACAAGCATATTTTACTCCCGTATTTATACATGCAGAAATGATTTGGTCCCAATTCAGATTACCATCACCAACAACTTCCATGAGTTGTTCGTCCATGTTTCTAATACGCATATCTTTAAAATGTACGACATCCATACGTCCTTTAACCTTTTCAATCCATTCTACGGGATTACTAGCACCTTTTTGCACCCAGAAAGTGTCAAGTTCAAACTGGACATCATCGTTAAAATGTTCGAAGAGGAGATCCATTATGAGTTTACCATTTACCTTCCTAAACTCAAAAGCATGATTATGATAAACCAAGGTAATACCATGTTCTTTTAACTTTTTACCTAAATCATTCATGATATGCGCAAACTCGATAACTTTTTCTGTACTTTCCGCATATTCTAACGGCATCATTCCCACACCAACATACTTACAATCCCATAACTTATGATACTCTACCACCCACGCAAATTGATTAAGAAGACTTGGTAAATTAGTATGAGTGGCGCAAATCTCTAAACCCAACTTTTCCGCTTCTCTTTTAATATGTTCCACTTTTTCCTTTGTGAAATCACCAATACCTGATACTTGCACCGCAGAATATCCGATATCTTTAACTTTTTTTAAGGTTAAAGATATATCCTCAAGAGTTCGCATATGTTCTCTTAATGTAAACATTTGTACAGCTATTCTCATATTAACCATCCTTTAAAAACATTATTTTAAGTCATTACAGTTTATTATAAAATACCTCTATTAGTAAATCAATTAGCGTTCCTATTAAATTTAACATTATATTTTTTTCATTAACTAAATTTTAATTCCCCTACCCGATATAAATAACTGGTCTAAACTAAACACTTAGACCAGTAATTCAAAATACTATAATTAATTTTCACACTATTTGATATTGGAAAGCATAAATCAATTATTTTTTAAGCACTTTCCCGAATAATCAATTTAGTAGGAATATAAATTCGCTTACCAATCGTCCGATTCGTCACTATTCGTTCAGTTAACAGTTGAACTGCTGATACCCCCATAAGTTGCGCATTGAGCTCAACTGTTGACAAGGCGGGTATGGTAAACTGCGAAAAGGATGTGTTGTTATAACTAAAGATTTTCGTCGCATCTGGCACTTTAATATGATTTTCATTTAAAGCTTTTAAGCAACCCAAGGCGATAGAATCACTACCTACAATATAAGCATCTAGCAAGCGATCCTGATTGATAATATTAAGCATCATTTCATAACCGCTATCAGCAGTAAAATTACCTAAATAGACATTCTGACTGTTATAAGCATTTCGTTTAATCATTTCTTCCCGATATATTTTTAACCGTGGATCGAGAATTTCTAAACTATCAAATGTTACTTCAATACCAGAGATAAAACCGAGATTAGTTAGTCCTTTACTAAAGTAGTAATCGATAATCGCTTTGGTCGCATATTCTAAATCAGGATTAACGACATCAATATTGTAATGATATAAATCACTGCTTATAACCACGATATTATTGTTTAATTTGTAAATCCGTTCAATAACTGCTTGACTATACTTACCAAGGATAATGAATCCATCATAAGACCTTGAAGTTAACTTTGAAAAATCATCATTATTTAAATAAATATGTTCAAGTTCGATTCTTTGATCCTTACATTCATTTTCTATACTTATCCTGATAGATAAATAAAAGGGATCATTTAATTCTTGCGCTTCAGTGTACCAATATATTAATCCAATTAAGGTGCTTTGAATCGTATGACTATCTTTTTTTAGTTTGATATTGTACCGCAACTCTTCAGCGGCTTTGAGGATTTCTAGTCGTGTCTTTTCTGATACATTAAAGGTTTGATCTTGATTTAAAACCCGACTGACGGTAGCGATTGATACCCCTACCTTATCGGCAATATCCTTTAAAGTAGCCAAATCAACACCTCACTTATATTAAATTAATAAAGCGCATAAATGATTCTGTATCTTTAAAAACTCCACATTGAGCTAAAATATCTTTAAAGACTTCACCAATTTCTTTCTTAATTATCCAATCAATGGTGTCTTCACTGAATGTATCATATTTATTACGTAATGTTTCAAGCCAAGCTTGATGTTTATGTAAGTCTGAATCACTTGAGAAATTTTCATCTGTTAGTAATGCTTGTTTAATTAATGGTATTTCCTCTTTTAACCGAGCTGGTAGCACTGCTAAACCCATAACTTCAATTAAGCCGATGTTTTCTTTCTTAATATGATGGTGTTCACTATGGGGATGGAATAATCCTAATGGATGTTCAGGGGTTGTCCTGTTATTTCGGAGTACCAAAGTCATTTCATAGCGATTATTTATCTTACGTGTTATCGGTGTAATAGTGTTATGAGGGGTATTATCTGTATGAGCATAGATTCCCGCTTTTGGATCAGAGTACGCTTTCCATAATGCTAAGATGCGTTCACTGAGTTTAATGACGTCTTCTTTATTAGCTGAGATTAATCTGATTGCACTCATTGGCCAATTCACAATACCAGCTTCAACCTCAGAATAATCTTTAATGGTAAATTTTTCTTTAAATCCTTGCTTCATCATCGCAAATTCATATCTTCCCCCTTGGAAATGGTCGTGGGAAAGAATCGAACCACCAACGATTGGTAAATCCGCATTAGAACCAATGAAGTAATGGGGGAATAAATCAACGAAATCTAATAAACGTTTAAAGGTATCAGTATTAATTTTCATTGGTACATGATTTTCACACAAAACAATACAATGCTCGTTATAGTAAACATAGGGTGAATATTGTAAGTACCAGTTTTCATTATTTAGTTTCAATGAAATAATTCGATGATTATGCCGACTAGGATGATTAAGATTACCGCTAAATCCCTCATTTTCTCTACATAAAACACATTTGGGATAACCCGTTTTAGGTACATTACGGGCTTTCGCAATATCTCGGGGATCTTTTTCAGGTTTTGATACATTGATAGTGATATCTAACTCACCATATTCAGTTGGTGTCTTCCAACTGATATTTTTACTTGTGCGGTCTACTCGGATGTAGTTAGATTTTTGACTCAAATTATAGTAATAATCTGTCGCTTCTTTAGGGTCATTTAGATATAATGACCAGAAGGTTTGATTGACTTCACTAGGACGAGGCATTAAACAGTCCATGATTGCACTGTCAAAGAGGTCCTTATAAAGCATCGAATCAGATTCAATGATACCTTGTTCATATGCATATTGCAGGATATTATCCATGACTTTATAAAAGTCATAATCGGTTGGAATTTCTAATTCTTGAAACTCAGTTAGTTTTAATAAATCAATTAGACGGTTAGCCGTATAATAATAATCAGTTTGTTGAATAAGTTTATTCTTTAAACCATAGTCTAAAAGTTTATTTAACTCTAGTATAATATTAATCATTTTATCACCTTTTATTAAAAACCATTAGGTTTGTTTTGATGAAACTTCCAAGCACTTGCGATGATATCTTCAACATTAGGGTATTGTATCTTCCATCCCAATACCTCGCTGGCTTTTTTATTAGAAGCCACTAGTCTCGCTGGGTCTCCAGGTCGTCTTTCTACTACTTTGGCAGGGATGGGATGACCTGTTACTTTGCGAGCTGCATCGATGATTTCCTTTACACTAAAGCCTTGGCCATTACCAAGATTAAAGACATCTGATTCACTACCATTTAACAGTCTTTCGAGTGCTAATATATGGGCATTGGCTAAATCCGTAACATGAATATAGTCTCTAATACATGTACCATCGGGTGTATCATAATCATCACCATAGATGCTGATGTATTCTCGTTTATTTAATGGCACTTGTAACACTAAAGGTATTAAATGCGTTTCAGGATTATGGTCTTCTCCAATCTCACCCGAAATATCAGCACCAGCGACATTGAAATAGCGCAAGGAGATGTACTTAATCCCATGAGCTTTATCAAACCACTTAAACATCTTTTCCATCGCTAACTTTGTTTCACCATAGGTGTTAGTAGGCTCTGTTGGGTCAGTTTCTAAAATGGGGATATTCTTGGGTTCACCATAGACAGCTGCTGTAGAGGAAAACACAATTTTCTTCACATTAAACTTTTGCATCGCTTCAAGTAACTTTAGTGTACCATAAACATTATTTTCATAATACTTGAAGGGGTCAGTCATGCTTTCGCCAACAAGGGAATTAGCGGCGAAATGAATTACCGCATCAATTTTTTCTTTTCTAAAGACTTCATTAAGAAAAGTACCATCACGCATATCACCTTGATAAAAGACAGCGTCTTTATGAACTGCTTCTTTATGCCCTGTTTGGAGATTATCGATTACCACGACTTGATAACCTTGTTTAATTAACTCATAGACAGTATGAGAACCAATATAACCTGCACCACCACAGACTAAAACACTCATGCAAATCACCTTCTATTATAATTTTTTGGCACCATCGCCAACTAAAACAACATAGAATGTCGGTTTATAACCGATTGTCTTTTCATATTCGCGTTCAACATTTTCTTTAAAGGCAGCGATACATTCATTTTTAACGATGCTAATTGTACAACCACCAAATCCGGCACCTGTCATGCGGCTACCAATAACACCTTCTTGAGCCCAAGCGAGTGAAGCTAAGGTGTCAAGTTCCTTACCGGTTACTTCATAATCATCTCTTAATGAGACATGGCTTTGATTCATTAAGCGACCAAATTCAGCTAAATTACCTTCATCAAGCGCTTTTTTCGCCAGAATTGTTCTTTCATTTTCACTAATCGCATGACGAGCACGTTTTCTAATTACTTCAGCTTGAATTTTATCACTTAGTGTTTCAAATTCCGCTAAACTTAGTTCACATAAAGCGTTGATATCTTTATATTGTTTAAGAATTTCTAATGCTGTTTCACATTCAGCTCGTCTTTCATTATATTTAGAATCTGCTAAACCACGCCGTTTATTTGTGTTTGTGACAACTAATGAATAACCTTCGATATTTAATGGGGCATACTGATACTTAAGGTTCCCAGTATCTAGTAAAATGGCATGATTAGCTTTACCCATACCAATGGCGAATTGGTCCATGATACCACAGTTTACACCAACGAATTGGTTTTCCGCTCTTTGACCCATTTTAACTAATTCAATTCGATCAATATTTAAACCATATTCTTCATTTAACATCACTAAAGTAACTAACTCAATTGATGCCGATGAAGATAAACCAGCACCATTAGGGATATTTCCATAGTAATATAAATCTAAACCATATCCTAATTCATTACCTAGTTTTTGCACTTCTCTAATACATCCTTTAGGATAGTTTGCCCAATCATCTTTAACATAATAGTTAAAATTATCTAAATCGACTTCAATAATCCCTAAATGAGCAAAGTTTTCGGAATAAAAGTGACATTTTTTATCTGTACGTTTTTTTACTGCTAAATAAGTACCAATATTTAAAGCACAAGGAAATACATAGCCACCATTATAATCGGTGTGTTCACCTATTAAGTTAACCCGGCCAGGCGCAAAGTAAACATTATCAGCTTCTGTCTTAAAAACTTCACGAAAACCAGCTAATAATTTTTCTTTCATGATCTAACTCCTTATCTATTTAGAATTCTTCCCTATCATTTTATCAT
>JAAYWZ010000020.1 GCA_012516175.1 Bacilli bacterium | reverse complement strand
TTATTTACCTGGCTGAGTGCCGCAATTATCATCCTGGTCAGAATTGGTACAGAAGTAAGAGTAGCTCAAGCGGTGGGACGTGTTGATGAAACAAGTGCCCGAGATTATGCTCGTACTGGTGTCCAACTAGAAGTAATTCTTGGTTTATTATTTACGCTTGTTATCGCTAGTTTTACACCATTTTGGATTAGTTTATTTGATATTCCCGAACAAGAGGTTTATCATAATGCGGTTATCTATTTACGTATCATCAGTAGTGGTTTAATATTTTATATGCTTAACCCCGTATTTAGTGCCACTTTAAATGGCACCGGAAATACCAAAACATCATTTTTAATTAGCAGTATCGGACTAACTATCAATATGCTTCTTGATCCGTTATTAATCATTGTTTTTAAAATGGGTATTGAAGGTGCGGCGATTGCGACCGTTATTGCACAAATAACCGTAACAGTAGCTTTCTTATTATACTTTCATTTCAACGAGTCATTACTGCGTAAGGCTAGTTATTTTACTAAGTTTGATAAAGATAAAGCCCTTGATATCCTTAAACTTGGTTTTCCCGCAGCGATTCAAAGTGCCATTTTTACCTTTATCTCCATGTACATTACCGGTTTAGTTTCACCGTTTGGTAAAGAGGCCAATGCAGTCCAAAAACTCGGTAGTCAAATCGAGTCTTTATCATGGTTAGTTGCAGGTGGCTTTCAAACCGCATTAGCAGCATTTGTTGGGCAAAACTACGGTGCTAAACAACCAAAAAGAATTCTTGACGGTTTCAGATATGCCATGCTTACACTAGGGTTGTATGGTATCGTGATATCCGTCCTAATGTTTGTCTTCTCGAAGGAGTTGTTTCAACTCTTTTCTCATGATCCTGGAACAGTTAGTCGCGGTGATGAGTACTTAAAGATTTTGGCCTTTTCACAACTTTTCATGATAATTGAAGCTTTAGTTGGTGGCGCATTTAACGGTTTAGGAAAAACGATACCGCAATCCATCGTTAGTTTATCTTTTAACGCTTTACGAATCCCCGTGGCCTATTTCTTTATTGAATACTATGGTTTAAATGGCATCTGGCTAGCTTTGACGATTTCATCCATTTTTAAGGGAACGGTTATTTATCTTTGGTTCAAAATATATATTAGAAATAAAGAGATTTTTAGACTTGCCTTAAAGGAGGGATAACATGGCACGCTCACAAGACAATACTTTAGCCATCATCGTCTGGATTGTCGGGTTATTAGGAATGAGTGGTTTCCTCAGTTTCTTATATCCCTTTGGTTATTTACCATTGATACTACCAATTCTCTTTTGGATTTTAGGTAAGAAATTCACACGGATTCACTGTCAAAGTTATTTCAATGTTTTAATCACAGCTGTTGTCATTTATCTACTGGGATTAATCATTGATAAACTATTTCAGTTATTGAGATTGAACTTAAGCATTAGTGTTGTTTATATTAGTCTTATCTATTTTGTGGTGATGTCCATCATTGGTTTAATCAAGGCGATTAATGGCAAGCGATATGATCCTGAACTTGCGATTCGCATCTTTTAATCTTGATATGATTGTAGTATAATTATTTGTTGGATTCTTACTAAGGAGTGAATAACATGTTTGACCGCTTAGAAGCTGTGGTACAAAGATATAATAAGATTAATGAACTATTAGCAGATCCGAAAATTGCCACAGATATTAAAAAACTAACGGAATTATCTAAAGAACTTCGTTCATTAGAAACAATAGTTGAAAAGTATAATGAATATAAAGAGTTAGTTAAACAAATTAATGATTTAAAAGAAATGTGCGATGATGATGACCCAGAAATTGCGGAAATGGCAGAAGCGGAATTAGAAGAAAAGAAACCTCTTCTACCTAAATTAGAAGAAGAATTAAAAATACTTCTGTTACCCAAAGATCCCAATGATGAGAAAAACGTTATTGTTGAAATCCGTGGTGCTGCCGGTGGGGACGAAGCGAACATTTTTGCTGGTGACCTCTTTCGGATGTATTGTAAATATGCTGAAAGTAAGGGTTGGAAGATTGAACTTCTAAACGCTGAGCCAAGTGAAATGGGGGGTTACTCCCAAATCCAATTCATGATATCTGGTGACCGCGTCTATTCTTTCCTCAAATATGAATCAGGTGCCCACCGTGTCCAACGGGTACCAGTTACTGAAACGCAAGGACGGATTCATACATCAGTTGCGACTGTATATGTCATGCCTGAAGCGGAGGAAATTGATTTTGAACTTGATATGAATGAAGTTCGAATCGATACTTTCTGTTCGTCCGGTCCTGGTGGGCAATCAGTAAACACCACCTATTCCGCTATTCGGGTTACCCACATTCCTACAGGTGTAGTTGTTTCCTGTCAAGATGCGAAGAGCCAACATGAAAACAAAGCTAATGCCTTAAAAGTATTAAGAGCACGTCTTTTAGAAATGAAACGGAAAGAAATCGAAGAAAAAGAAGGTGCCCTTAGAAGATCTAAGATTGGTACTGGTGAACGTAGTGAAAAAATAAGAACCTATAACTATCCCCAAAACCGAGTTACCGACCATCGGATTGGTTTTACAATTCAACAATTAGACCGAGTTATGGAAGGTAAACTTGATCCCATTATCGAAGCATTAATCACTGAAGATCAAAAACGTCAATTAGCGGAAGAACCCAATATTTAGTTCGTATTGAGTTAAGTAAACCACCTCATAATATATATGAGGTGGCTTTTTATGTTAGGAGGATATTTAGTCCTGATTGGGATAATCACCTTATGTATTTGGATGCTTTATAAGAAAAAGAAGTATCATTTTCTGCAATTTTTCCTCTTTTTCCTAATGATAATATTATCTACCATTTTTATTTATTTAGATGATCAGAATCCCACTTTTATTACCTTTAATTCTCATAATGAACTTAAGAGAATTCACCATGTAAGTGCGAATAAGAACACTAATCGAGTTGATTATCAGTTAACTAGAATCATTCAAATTAATCAGCATACTGATCGAGTGATATTCGGTAATCCTGTTGTAAATGATGATAAATATATTTATAGTATATCTAATAATAAGGTTATTGTGACTTCTATTGATGAGTTAGAAATTATAAGACAAGTTACCATTCCCCATACCACCCCTTTGTTTCTATATGTGACAGAAGATAAATTAATCATTATCGGTGAACTTGATAAGAACACAGTTATTAATATTTATGATAAGACTGATTTCTCCTTATTTAAGGAAATCATGATTGATGGTGTTCTTGTTACTTCAAGTTTAGTTGATGATGAAGTATATATTATTACTTCACAAATTATTGAAAAAGAAACAAATGATAGACCAAGTTATTTAGAGAATAACGTTATTAAATACATCCCATATGATAAGATATATTATATTAAAGATACCTTCCCTAATAATTACATCAATATTTATAAAACCAATGTGAATGTTCAAAACAAAAGTAACATGATTAGTTACTTGGGTCTTGGTCAAGTTGTGTATCAATCACCTAATAATATTTATATCGCCGAGGAGATCTTTGATCAGGAAACTGGTAATTCGGAAAGTTCAATAATAATTAGAATAAATAACTATTCTTTACAAATTACGGGACTTGCTCGGGTTAAAGGTTATGTTTTAGATAAAAATTCTTTAAATGAATATCAAGGTAAATTAAGATTAGTAACAACTTTACCTAATAAAGGAACCCTCTACATCTTTAATGAAAAGTTAAAGCAAATCAGTAAACTAGAAAACTTTACCAATGGTAAAGAAATTCAAGCAACTTTATTCAATGGGAATAAAGCATATGTTGATACTTTTAGTACTGAGGATACATTTTTTGTCATTGATTTAACTAACCAAAACCAGCCTAAAGTTATTAGCACAAATAAATTTCCTGGTTATAATACTAGTTTAATCTCCGTTAATGAAACTCACCTAATTGGTTTTGGCTTAGTTTATGATGGCAGTACGGAGCCCCAAGGGTTACAAATATCACTCTATGATATAAATTCTCCTGAGGGTATAAAACTCATCGACCATAAAACTTATCTTTATAAGGATTATCAAAGTGTTTATTCAGAAAGTTTATATGACACAAAATCTTTGTTATTAGATAAAGCAAAAAATATTATTGGTTTTCCTGTGCTATACTGGATAACTGAAGATCATGTAAGTTATTACCGTAGCTTCTATGCTTTATATCATTACAATAATGAATTATCATTTATCGGAAATATTACCCATGATAACGAAGGCACGAAAAAAAATAGTGCTAATGATATTAAGAAAGGTATAATAAGAGATAATCAAATTATCACGGTATCAGATAACTTAATAAAAATAAATTCCTTAACAGATTTATCTTTGATTAAAGAGATAAAACTACCAAAATGATAAAGGAAAAGTTATTTCACCTTAAAGGTCAAATAACTTTTCCTTTTATTATCAAGTTATTTTTATTATAATAAAGGTAAACGCAATAAAACACCGATTAGATTCGTCTAATCATTGAAAGGAGTGGCATCTTGGAATCAATTGAAAAAGAAATCGAGCGATTGATCCAAGATTACGGTAATGACGTCCTCCGCATTGCCTATATGTACCTGAAAGATCGACATTTAGCTGAAGATGCCTTCCAAGAAGTATTTATTAGGGTTTATCATAAATGGGATACTTTTCGTGAAGAAAGCAGTGAAAAAACTTGGATTATTAAAATCGCCATAAATGTGTGTAAAGACATGTTGAAGAGTTATTGGCATCGTAATGTGAGTTTTTATGAACTTGAAGATATATATAAACTCAGTAACAACACGAATGATGTAGAACTAGCCATGGAGCGGAAGTCTCTCTTAGAAAATGTACTCAGGTTACCTGATAAGTATAAAGATGTAATCTTATTATATTATTATCAAGGCTTTTCTGTGCAAGAGATAGCGAATATTCTTGATACGACAGTAGGTAACGTAACGAGTTTACTCTCAAGAGCCCGCAAGTTACTCAAAGAAAGTTTAGAGGTGATAGAATGATTGATTTAACTGAATTACGATCAATCATTGATGATGAATTAGCAGATATATCTGTAACTAAAGCTTTAAAAATGGCCACATTGGATCAGATATTTACACCGCGAAACAGTATTTGGACTATCTTTAAGCAAAACTGGATGCGATTTACTACGGTATTTTCAGTGATGGTTTTAGTGTTGACCTTAGGGTTAAATGCGTTAAGTAATCATACTGAACCAGAACAAGTACTTATTAAAAGTGAACCTTATATCATGCAAGTTCAGATAAATAAAATTAGCAATACACCGATTACTAATGATGTTAAAGAAAAAGAAAATAGCGAACATCATAACGAAATTCCCGAAGAAACTGAAGAGAATTTACCTGAATAGTAAATAAAGGAGCTGTAAAAGCTCCTTTATCATTTAATCCCAAATTATCTAAGGGCATTTTTGATTAATTCAACAGTTGCATCATCACCTGCTGAATCAAATCGAGCAACAATTTCAATATTTTTAATTTCTAATAAACGATCCGCAGCAAAGCAGAATGTGTCAGCGTGTTTTTCCATATTACCTGATACAGCTGCTTTTTTTAATCCTTCGAGATTATTTCTTACAAATGTTTCAACAACTGGAGGAAGAATTCCTTTCCCATCAGTATAAGTAATTAAAAAGTAATCCTCATTAACAACTTCTTCTCCTGTTTCAATTTTTAATACATCAGGATAATTGAGCTTCTTAACTAACTCTTCAACATGTCCTTTTCTAGATGCATAAACTAACTTCATAATAAATCCTCCTATTAATTTTTATGTAATAAATTTTAGCAGATATTTTTTCTATTTCCATTTAAATGCTTAGTTAAATATTAAACGTAAGGCTGTTTTGAAAAAAATCACATAATAAGTGAAATATTAATAATATGAAAAAGGAGCTGATTACAGCTCCTTTTAGATATTTTTGGAGTTTTTCACTGCCACAATGACATTGATATCTTGATCATAGTCACCAAAATTTTTCCCGAAAATATTGATTCCGCCAACATGTTTTGCATTATCTTTAATACCTATCTTTAACTTAATCGCCATGGATTCATTAATCTTCAACTCATCGATTGTGACATTCCCTACTAATTCTTCATCGAGATAGGTACCATTTTGATTAACTGTAATTTTCTTTAAGAAACCATATTGCGTCGCATTGGCCGACCAGAATTCAGGTGTATAAATTCCTCTTCGGTCACCATAATCGCCTTGGGATTGATAGGTTAATAATTCCACATCATTGACCCAGAAGGTGATGTCACTTTTCCAGTTATTATTGTAGTTGGGACATTCGGAACATAATTCTAGGGAAAATGATAAACTTTCAACTTCCTTCTTTTCAAACTCATATGTGGGGATATAATATTCCACATAACCCTTGAAAAAGTATATTAAATTTGCGTTAATCCGTTTATGCGAATAGAAGATACCGGGGTGGTCTTGCATCATAATACCATTTTGATCGACCATACCACATGGAGGTTTAATGTCAAAGTTAGCATAACTACCAACAGGTATGGAATAGGTGTAGATGTTATTACTTTCGTTTCCTGGATAATGTAGGGAAATATATATTTCATTAGCTGCTTGGGAGACATTCTTTTCATTTCCTCGTTTGCTTGGACTTGGTAAGATTTTAACTAATCCAGCAGCTTTTAATATTTTTAGATGAAAGGTAACAGTGGACAAAGCTAAGTCGAGAATGTTAGCAAGTTCCGCTACACTGTAACTCCTTTCTGACACTAGGAGTATGATTTTCCTTCGGATGCTTGATGTTAGAGCATATCCTAAGTTATCTAGAAGTTTATCATCTTTTAAGTCAGCAACAATCTTTCGCATTTTTATCCCCTTCCTAATTCTCTAATCATAGATTAACAAATTGCGAGTTATTTGTCAATTTGAATTTCGAAAAACTTCGAAGTATTCAGTGTATTTTTATAAAACTGAAATTTTATCCTTTACATTCATGAAAGCGCTCGCTACAATTAAGGTAGAAATGTATATTTAACATTAAATAAATAGTTTAAGGAGGTCCAAATGAAAAAATTTGCCTTATTGCTCACAGGGATTGTGTTAATGTTAGTATTGGTGGGGTGTGGAAAGAAAGCTACACCAACTTACACCGATGAAGAGGGTAATGTTCAACAAAAAACCGTTTTAAACTTTTTTGGTTGGGGTTCTGTTGAAGAACAACGGATCTTCAAAACCATGATTGCGGAATTCAACAAGCTTTATCCCAAATATCAAGTTGTATACAAATCAGTAACCGCAAACAACTATATTACAACCTTGGCAAGTTACAAGAATAATCCAAGGAATATGCCCGATGTTTTCTATATGCCTGACGTCAGCTTTGTCCAATGGATTTATAGTACAGATATTATGTTGGACTTAACGCCATACATCGAAAAAAGTACAGTATTCACTTTAGACAATGTTTGGAGAGAAGGTATTAGAGCATACCAATTTGATAAAAACACGCAAAAACTCGGTGTTGGTGGTATTTATGCTTTACCAAAAGACCTTGGTCCAAACATGTTAGTCTATAACAAAAATCTTGTGCTAGAAGCAGGAGTAACTATTGTAAGTGATAAAGAAGGAACAGAATATCCATATGGTTATGACCCTGAACGTAAAATCCTAAATGATCAAATTCCTATGACTTGGGCACAATTCATCGCCTTCTGTCAAGATACGAAAAAAGGGGAATTAGATCAAAGTGATGCCATCGTTGGTATTACGCACTATCCACTTGAAACCGCTTATTTCAGTATCGGTGGTGACTTCTTAAGTCCAGATCGTAAAACGGTCACAATCGCAAATGACAAATTCGCTGAAGCTTTACAATTTGTTGCTGACCTTTCTAATAAATTCGAAGTAATGACTACTGCTGAAGGTCAATCCTCTCAAGCAGGTTTCCAAAGATTTAGTTCAGGACTTGCGGTAAGCAGTTTCGTTGGTGCTTGGGACACCCCAGAATTATGGCATGTTGACTTTGATTGGGACATTTTACATACACCTGTTCCTAATCAGAATGGTGATTTGACTGACTGGCGCGATGGTTACCGCAAAGGTGCTGGTAGCATTTCTTATCTAGGTTCAGTAGGTATCGCGGTTTATTCTAAGACTAAAGACCCAGAAGGTGCTTATCTTCTCGCAGAATTCTTAACAGTGCATCCATATGCGCAAAGAATTAACTATAAATTAGGGCAAGCTGTACCTAACCTAATTGATATGGCTAGAGGTGAATTCTTAACTGAAGAGTTGGAAGATCCAAAAGGATGGAATCGTCCAAAGAATCGTGAAGTTTATATCAAAATGATTGAATCAAGTCCTCGTCGACCTCAAGCTAATACATACACTGATGAATGGTTCCAAGAAATGTGGGATAGTTCAACAGATTCATTAAAACTCTTCCGTGTTTGGTCAAAAGCAGCATCCGCTTATGGCGGACATGTGGACGTATGGGATTGGGAAACAAAACAACGCATCAATAATTCATTTTTAAATCAACTAGAAGATGAAATGCAAGAGATATTGGATAGAACTAAAGATCGATACACATGGAGTGTAGAATGAAAGACAAAAAACAAGGACTAAATCGAGTAAAAATCCAAGAATACTTTTGGGGATACTTATTCATCGCCCCCATCTGCCTTGGATTTATCATCTTCTTAGTCATTCCACTGATCTATTCCATTAACTTTAGTTTCACTGACTTTAATGTTATTAGTAATGAAAGAAACTATATTGGTTTTAAAAACTTCGTTACTTTATTTAACGATAAATCATTTAGAAAAGCGGTATATAATACCTTCTATCTCATGATGGGGATACCCATTGGGATGACACTAGGGTTCTTACTCGCTAGTGCCTTAAACTCCAAGATTCGGTTCAAACGAGCTTATATGGTGCTTTACTATTTGCCTGCAGTATCTAGTGCCTTAGCTGTTGGTATTGTATGGAAATGGTTCTTCAATGCGGATTATGGGGTAATCAATCAAATCATCGGTAAAAAAATTTACTGGTTAGTTGACCCACGCATTGTGAAGATTTCCCTTATCATGAAAGGTCTATGGGGTGGATTAGGAGGTACGATGCTTTTATACTTGGCTGCGATGCAAAACCTCTCGCCCACATATTTTGAGGTAGCGGATCTTGAAGGAGCAAACTTCTTCCAAAAAACTTTCAAAATCACCATACCTCTAGTAGCGCCTACCTCGTTTTATCTCTTTGTGACGGGAATAATTGGTGGAATGAGTGCCTTCACTGATAATTACATTATTGTTGCGTCCGATTCATCCAAGACCATCGTCTTCTACTTATGGGAAAAGATGAAGATAGGTGAATATGGCTTAGTTAGTGCTGGAGCGATCCTACTTGCAAGCGTTGTTTTCATGCTAACTTTAATCCAATTCCGATTTATAAATAGAAGGATATACGGTGCATAATTATGGAACAAAAAATTATCCGTATTACGTTAAGGTTAATATTATATGTAATCTTGACCTTAGGGGTCGTTATCATGGTTTTCCCTTATCTATACATGCTTTCGACCTCATTCAAGTCAAGTCATGAAATCGTAAATAATGTGGCATACTTTTACCTAATCCCTAAAGAGTTAACTTTCAGTAATTATAAAGAAATCTTTAAAATCATCCCTTTACTTAATGGTTTTAAGAATACACTCATCATCGAATTCTTCGTTATCATTGTAGGAACCTTTACCACTACACTCGCAGCGTTTTCTTTCGCTAAATTAAAGTTTCCAGGGAAAAACTTCATCTTCATGATGCTTCTTAGTGGGATGATGATTCCTTACGTTGCCTTAATGACACCACAATATGCAGCATTTACAAAATTAGGGATGGTTGATACTTTACTACCATTAATCTTGCCAGGCTTATTTGGAAATACAGCAATGATGTTTTTCTTGCGTCAATATGCAAGAAGCATACCTGATACCATCTTTGAAGCAGCGAAGATTGATGGAGCAAGTTATTTTCGCCAATACTGGAACATCTTTATTCCTACTGCAGCACCTGCAATTGCAGCGCATGTTATTTTCTGGTTCCTAGGAATTTGGAATGATGTTTTAGCACCAGATATTTATTTAACTACTCTAGAAAATAAAACTATTCAGGTAATGTTACAGTATCTAAATACCCAAACAGGTAGTGGAACAATTAAGAACCTACCACTTATCATGGCTGGTTCAGTGCTCAGTAGTATCCCAATTCTTGCTTTATATATTAGTTTCCAAAAATACTTTGTGAATACCCTCGCTTTAAGTGGAATTGTTGAATAATTAATTGAAGAGGAGAAAAATATGAGAAAGTTGACAAGACGAATGTTTTCTTATCTTGCCGTGTTTATCGTCTTTCTGTTAACAGCTTGTACACAAGAAACACCATTAGAATTATATAAATATACCAAAGTAACCGGCACAAATGACTTTACCTATCCAGGTAATATGGTCAGTGCTGACTTAACGATTGACGGTATCTTAGATGAAGAAGAATGGTTCTTAGAATCAACCTTTACAACTTATTATGCGGCAGATAACCGGATAATGGTCAAGATTTATTGGGGAGATAAAGGGATAACCGTTGGTTGGGTGGCCAATGATCCTTATATATCCGCAAGTACCAACTATAATGATGAAATCTTTGTTATTAATAGTGATAATGTTGAATTTTTCATCGACACCTTAAATAATGGCGGTCCAAAATGTCAAGAAGATGATTATCAATTTAACATCAATCCTGAAGGTTATGCAATGTTACAAGTGGGTGGCTTGGCTTGGGGAAGCTGGTCAGGTGTCGTCGACTATGCTGTCTATGTCAAAGGTACAATCAATGACGATAGCGATATCGATGAATATTGGTCTGTCGAACTATTCCTCCCTTACGAAACCTTTGGTTTTACAAAAGATTCGACGATTGGTATTGCCTTTGGCGCCAGAAATAAGATGACACATGAACGCTACTCCGACTGGCGTGGTTGGTCACTAGTACCAGATCCCCAAATCATTGATACATATATCCCCTTGACTAAGGATGGCATTCAAATTGGTCAAGTTGAAGGTTATGAATCAAATAGTGGTACCTTCGAAATCACTGATGAAAAAATCGTCAGCAAACGCAATAACTCCATTGCGATTAAACGCGGTGCTTCCTTAACTACAGGTACAATATCCGTAGATATGGTCCCCAACAGCAACACCGATAATGGTATTGTCTTTAATGTCGATGCCCCAGATAATTCTTTCTTCTGGGAAGACAATGTCAGATATTATTTTTTCTTTATCAATATGCATGGTGATGCTCATTTAGGTAAAGTTGCGAATGGTTGGAAAGATCTTGGTATAAGTAAACTCCCTAATTATAATCCACTTAATAAGTATAACTTAAAAGTAGTATTAAGTAATAATACGATTTATTGTTACGTTGATGATGTTCTCTATATTACTTATAAAGACGATGAGTACATCAATGCCAGTAAATTAGGTTTACGTGCAGGTGGCCTAAATGTTGAGTATACCAACTTCACTTACTCCAATGATGTACCAGATGATATCAGTGGTGAAGTTCAAGGTTACCATGTTGCTAGCGGTATCTTCAAGCAACAAAATGGTGCCATCATCTCTGTAAGTGGTTCTGCTTTAGCGGTTAAAGAGATCAGTACATTTACAAGTGGCACATTCTCTGCTCATGTGAAAGCTAAGACGGCATCCGATAATGGTATTATCTTTGGTTTAACTAATAATGGTTTAAGTTCTTATTGGGAAGTTGGGGTAAGTTACTACTTCTTCTTCGTTTCCCGTGATGGTACAGCTTACTTAGGTAAAGTATCTAACGGGTGGAGTGAATTACATAATGTGCCGATTAGCGATTACAGCATCAATAATACTTACAAGTTAACAGTTGAATGGGATGGCACAACTATTAATTGTTATGTTGATGATGAACTTTACTTTACATATACCGATAGTAATCCATTAACAGGTAATCGCTATGGTATTCGGGCAGGAACCCCTGAAGTAGAATTCACAAATATTACGATAGGTTAGGTGAATAATATGTTTAAACAACTTACAATACTAATCACCTTGATACTCTTTGTCCTATTAATTGCTGGTTGTACGGAACAAGTTGCTGATAATGTTGGTTTTACGGAAGTAAATATCGACTTAGTTGAACGTGCTAGATATGATAATGATTTTACCGAAGCTAATATTCCTAATCAATGGGAAGATTACGGCATTGGTGATCCCTTCATTATGCGCTATAACGGTGAGTATTACTTATATTCTAGTACCAAGAACTTCCAATACGGCTATCGGGTCTGGAAATCACTAGATTTGATTAATTATCAATATTTAGGTGAATTCCCCCTCACTGGTCGTGATGGTACCCAAACAGCGCACCACACTGCTTATGCTCCAGAAGTGTACTATTGGAATGGTGACTTCTATATGTATACTTCTCCAGATGGTAGAGGTCACTACATCTATAAGAGTTTAACCAAACAACCATGGGGTGAGTTTAGAGCAGTTACTGAAAACATAGGATTGAGCATTGATGGAAGCGTCTTTATTGATGATGATGAAAAGATGTATTTTCTACACGCTTCTGATGGACATATAAAAGCATATGAAATGAATTCAATGGAATCAGTAAGAACACCATCGCAAAAAAGTTTATATGCACCATTAATTAGATGGACGGAAGGACCATCCATTCTCAAGTATGATGGTGTCTATTACTTAACATATACTGGTAACCATGTTAAGAGTAAGGGCTATCGGGTCGATTACTCTTACGCTACCGATGCACCAAATAGTGAAAACTATAAATATCCCGCCAATAACTCTTTACTCTTAGATTCCTTAAGCGAGCATCATGGTTTAGGTCATAGCTCCTTTATTATGGGACCAAACCTCGATAGTTACTATATCGCATATCATAATCTCGATTCTGCATCTGGTCCAATTCGTTCCTTTAACATTAACCGTCTCACCTTCTCAGGTAATCGCATGACAGTTCTAGGTCCTACTTTCAAAGGTGCGATGGTACCAATGATGCCAGACTTCTATGTAAGAAGTGATGGCAGTTCTTATGCTGAAGGTAGAGATGATGCTTTATTAAAATATGGTAATCGCATTCTCTCAAATAAAACTACTAAAGATGTCTTCTCAGTAGAATACAACTTCCATAGTATTGAACCTAATGGACAATTTAAATTACTTTTTAGTGTTACAGATAATGGCTACTATTATGTAACAATTAATGGTAAGGAAATTGGTCTCTATCATCAAAATACTCTAATTGAATCCGGTACTCTTGTCCATGACTTTGATTTCAATGTAGTTCATTCTGTTAGAGTAAGCCATAAAAATGGTCGTATTGTTGTGAAATTTGATAATCTCACCAAGATCGACACTGTATTAGAAGAAAAACTTCCTGGTGGGAAAATCGGTTATGAAGGTCTTCAGCCAGTAAGTATCGGTACTACTGTATTCAGTAATGACGCCTTTGGTACAAGTGATAATAAGGAAGCTAAGATTGTTGCTGGCGACTTCTTTGCGACAACTTTCTTAGATGAAAGCAAGTTAACAGGTAAATCAGGCATTAAAAAACTTGAAGAAGATATTAACGATGACCGCTTGATTTATTCAGATACTACTTCTGCATACCTAGCAAACAAAGGAGATTATCTCTTATATGTTATCGATGTATTAGAATCAGGTCTCTATGGACTGGAAATGGTTCATAATATCGAAAATGCTGGTTCAAAATTCAGCATCCAAATCGACAATAATAAACCAATGATCGTAGAAATACCTAAGCTTGATTTCAGTAAGAACTTTGGTGACTATGAATCCTCATTAAAGTTTGCGAAACAATTAATGGCTGAATTTGAATTAGAAAAGGGATTACATACATTTAAGATTGAACTGGTTGAAGGTGAATTAGAAACAACATACTTTAACTTCTTTGAATCAAGTCCATATATCCCAAAGTATAGCCATAGTTTAAGTGACTATGTCGAACAAGGAGCTCAATACATCACCTTATGGAAAATCGATAACGAAGAAAAAGCCCACTATTCTAAAGCTGGTGTCAACAACATGATGTTGTTTGGTAGCACTGGTATGACAGACTACACTGTTAAAGTGAAAATTAAGGTTGATGTTGATGCTGCATCTAACGCTAGTAGTGGGATAATTGTCAGAACCAACAATCCTTCCATCTACTCAGGTCAAATTGATGAGAGTGCTGAAGGTTACTTGATTACCTTCAATAATATGCAACTAGTAATGAGTCGTATCAACTACAACTCGATGATTGTTGCGGCTGATGCTCGTGATATCACCCTAGGTGAGTATCATGAACTTAAAGTAACATGTATAGGAAACACAATCAAAGTTTACTTTGATGGTGAGTATGTTTTCGAATATATTGACCCATATCCATTTAGTCACGGTTTAGTTACTTTATATAGTATTTCTACAGAAGCTTACTATAAAGATTTAGAAATAATGAAACCAGAAGAATAACTACATTAGTAAAGGAGTCACTATGATCCATAAAAGAAGTTACATGAATGGTATTCCACGACCACAGTTTTCCCGTACTAGTTTTGAAATATTAGATGGAAAATGGGAATTCTATTTAGATTATGACAATCTTGGTGAAAGCAGGCAGTTTCCGCAAGGCTTTACATCAGACTTAACTATAAATGTACCTTTCGTATATACAACCAGATTATCAGGAGTCAACCTTGATAAACGTTGTGATTATGTATGGTATGCTCGTAAGTTGACAATTAAAGACTTGACTCAAGATGAACGTGTCATCTTACACTTTGAAGGTAGTGATTATCATACTAAAGTTTGGATAAATGGTGACCTTGTAGGTGAAGACTGTGGAGGATATCATCGGATTAGTTTTGATATTACCGATTTTGTCAAACCAGGAGATAATCTCTTGGTTGTCAAAGTTACCGATGATTTCTCCACGGAGAAACCACGGGGAAAGCAAAGATGGAAACCTTATAACTACGAGTGTTTCTATGTAGAAACGACAGGAATCTATAAAACTGTTTGGTTGGAATATGTAAATCAATATCGTTTAGAAACAGTAAAAATGACCCCTTCAAGAAGAGAGGAAAATATTTTAATTGAAGGGACAACAAGTACTAAGGAAAAGGTTGTCTTAGGAATTACAATCACTTTCGAAGATAAGTTAGTAAAACAGGAAGTATTAGAAGTAAGTGATGGCAAGTTTATCGTCACCCTACCACTTACAGAACAAGAACCATTATATCTTTGGGATGTTGGTGATGGTAAGCTCTATGATGTGGAATTTACATTAATTAGAGATGGAAAAGAAGTAGATAAAGTTTATAGTTATTTTGGCGTAAGAGATATTGAAATCCATGATGCCAAGATTTATCTCAACGGCAAAGAACTCTATCAAAAACTCATCTTAGATCAAGGGTATTGGCCTGATAGTCACTTAACCCCACCAAGCACTGAGGCTTTACTCCTTGATATCACCAAAGTAATGGAAATGGGTTTCAACGGAGCTCGTAAACACCAAAAAGTTGAAGATGAACGATATATTTATTTTGCTGATTGTCTAGGATTCTTAGTCTGGCTAGAAATGCCTTCAATGTACACTTATTCGGAGCAAGCCAAACAAGCCTTCACCCGTGAATGGGAATTAATCATTAAGCAATATTATAACCATCCCTCAATTATCACTTACACCCCGTTCAATGAAAGTTGGGGTATAAGTGAAATAAAAACGAACAAAGATCAGCAACAATTTGTGAACGACATCTATTACTTAACGAAAGCCTATGACCACACAAGACTAGTAATAACTAATGATGGTTGGGAGCACACCATCTCTGATATCTTAACCATCCATCATTACGAACAAGATGGCGATAAGTTACATAGCTACTTTAAAACGATTGATAAAGCCACCGCACCAATATATGAAGCTCATCCTAAAGGTGCTTTTGCAGACGGTTATCAGTATAATAACCAACCAATCATCATTTCGGAGTTTGGTGGAACCGCCTTTGTGAATAGCACTGTAAATGGGGCTTGGGGGTA
Source organism: Bacilli bacterium (assembly GCA_012516175.1). Taxonomy (GTDB): domain Bacteria; phylum Bacillota_I; class Bacilli_A; order Haloplasmatales; family Haloplasmataceae; genus JAAZCR01. Next base: position 10,561 of record JAAYWZ010000020.1, on the reverse strand, counting down.
TGGTGTAGGTGTGAGGGATGAACAAGAGTTTATTAACCGTTTCCGCAAATTAATTGAGGCAATTCGCACTCTAGATTATGTATGTGGATATTGTTACACGCAGTTAAGTGATGTGCAACAAGAAGTAAACGGACTATTTTATGAAAATCGGGAAGAAAAAATTGCCTCAGAGATTATTAATAAAATTTTAAATGAATAAATTCTAATTATTAATCGAGGAGGAGAAAATGGTTAAAAAGTTTAGGCTGAGTTTTGTGTTGTTGTTTCTGCTAACGCTAATTATATTAGTAGCATGTCAGAAACCAACATACACAATCACCGTTAATGGTGGCACTGGCTCTGGTACTTATGTGAAGAATGAGGAAGTAACAATTACAGCAGAAGTGCCTGAGGGGAAAATCTTCGTTAGATGGGAAGTCGATGGTAAAGAATTCTCCACCCAAAATCCTTATACTTTTAAAGTGACGAAAGATCTAGTAATCAATGCGGTTTTCGAAGATGACCCAAATGTCTTTACCGCTACCTTTATGGCTGATGGTAAGGTAGTAAATCAAATCAAATTCCGAAAGGGAGACACCAGCATTCCTGAACCACTTGTACCAAATAAGGCTGGATATATTGGCGAATGGGAAGATTATACCTTATCTGACAGCGATATTACGATTAATGCGGTATATCGCCTAATCGAGTATACTGCTACCTTTAAGGCTGATGGTAAAGTAGTTGATGAAGTGAAGTTCACAATTGAAACAGAAGAATTAGAAGAACCTGAAGTTCCAGAAAAGCCTGGTTATGTGGGTAAATGGGAACCTTATACATTAGGGACGCAAAATATTACTATCAATGCGATTTATACGCTTGAAGGTTACAGTCATGTGAGTGGAAACTTCAAATTCGATAATGGCAAATTTATATCTGACAGTAGTAATGCGATGATTATCTCTACGGAAGATACATTTACAAGTGGTACCTACACTGTAACCATGAAAGCACCAAGTGCATCTGATAATGGTGTCGTCTTTGGGGTAACAGATAATGGCAAAACATCATTCTGGGAAGACGGTGTAAGTTATTACTTCTTCTTCATCTCCAAAGATGGTACAGCTTATTTAGGTAAAGTTGATAATGGTTGGTCAGCACCACAAGTAGTGCCAATTCCTAACTATAATGTGAATAATACTTACGAAATCAAAGTAGCTTGGGACGGTACTAAGATTAGAGGTTATATCAACGATGAGATGTTGATTTCCTATGTTGACCCTAATCCATTAAGCGGTGATAAGATTGGTTTAAGAGCACAAGTATCTGGTGTTGAATACACTGATCTTATTGTTAGTGATGAATTACCAGACGATCCTGATGCACCAGCTAACTATAATAATGTCAATGGTGCGTTTGAAGAAAACGAGGGTGTACTCGTATCTAAGACCGGAAATGCTTTTGCGGTTCATAAAGAAAAGACCTTCACAACTGGTAGTTTCACTGCTTATCTTAAAGCTAATGAAAGAGGCGATAATGGTGTCGTCTTCGGGTTAACTGATAATGGGTTAACAAGTTATTGGGAAAATGGCGTAAGCTATTACGTATTTATGATTAACGTCAATGGTACAATTCTCTTCGCAAAAGTTGATAATAACACTTGGACAACCTTGAAGCATGCGCCAGATTTAGAATCTGGTTATGATCCAACCAAAACCTTCAAATTAACAATTGTTTGGGATGGCACTACTGTTAAAGGTTATGTTGACGATGTCCTTTACATCACTTATACCGATAATAATCCATTAACTGGTAACAAAATAGGTGTTAGAGCCCAAAAACCAAATGTTGAATTCTCTGATATTACTGTGACCAGTGAAATGCCAGAAGAACCAGAAAGTCCAGAAGGATATGATATCGTCAATGGTAACTTTAGAGCGCAAGACGGTAAGATTATATCTTCTAGTAGTTATGCTTTTGCAGTTAATAAAACTGAAACATTAACATTAGGTACTTATACAGTCTTTATGAAAGCACCAGTGACAAGTGACAATGGTATCGTCTTTGGATTAACCGATAATGATTTAAATAGTTATTGGGAACAAGGAGTTAGTTATTACTTCTTCTTTATCTCCAAAGATGGTACAGCATATCTAGCGAAAGTAAACAATGGTTGGAATATGTTAAAAGTTGTTACTATACCTAACTATAATGTCAATAATACATATAAAATTTCAATTAGTTGGGATGGCGAAAAGATATGGTGCTACGTAGATGATGTATTATATATTACTTATACAGATGCTAGTCCATTAACGGGAACTAAAGTTGGGCTAAGAGCACAAGTTGCGAATGTGGAATATTCCAACATCGAGATTACGGAAGACTTACCAGAGAAAGAAGAAGGTCCGGAAGGATATAAGGTAGTATCAGGCGTATTCGAAGAAACTGAAGGTGTTCTTGTTTCTAAAGCTGTACATTCCTTGACGGTTAAAGAAGAACAAGTCTTCACAAGTGGTCGTCTCACCGTATCTTTAAAAGCTAATATCAAGAGTGATAATGGTATTGTCTTTGGGTTGCTTGATGATGACAAAGTTGAATACTGGGAACAGGGTGTCAAATATTACTTCTTCTTTATCAATATCAATGGCACAATTATCTTAGCGAAAGTAGATAATGGTTGGCAAACTCTTGCTGAAAAACCTGATTTAGAGGAAATTTATAACCAAACCCAAACATATAATTTAACTGTTGAATGGGATGGTTTCACGATTAAATGTTATGTTGATGATGTCTTATACATCACTTATGAAGATGCAAATCCACTTGCTGGTACAAAAGTTGGTTTACGTGCACAAATCGCAGGAGTTGAATTCTCTAATTTAACTATTGAGCAAGAACAAGTTGAAGAACCTACTTATGAATATCAAGTGATTAAAGGTAATTTTGATATTACTGAAGAATCAATTACGGCATCTGTTGATGGCTCCTTAGCAGTAATTAAAGATGTAACTTTCACAAATGGTACATTCACAATTAACTTCAAACCAACTGTTGCAAGCGACAGTGGTATCATCTTTGGTTTAAGCGATGATGACCAAACTGATTATTGGGAAGATAAGGGCGTAAAATATTATTTCTTCTTCCTAACAAGTTGGAATGGCGCCTATCTAGCAAAAGTAGACAACGGTTGGACGGAATTAAAGAGTTTAGCATTACCAGGATTTAATGTAAATAATACTTATAAACTCAGTGTTGTTTGGGATGGCGCAACAATTAAATGTTATGTTGATGATGTCTTAGTCATTTCTTATACAGATAGTACACCATTAACAGGAACTAAAATAGGATTAAGAGCGCAAAAAGCAAGTGTAAAATACAGCAATGTAAGAATTAGCAATCAACTACCTCGTGAAGTTGAAGCACCAGCAAACTATGATGTTACCTCAGGTTTATTTGAAGAAGCAAATGGCAAATTAGTATCCCGTGCACTTAGTAGTTTTGCAGTAGCGAGAAATCAAACCTTTAGTGAAGGTAAATTAAGTGTTAACCTTAAAGCTGGAGTAAAGAGCGATAATGGGTTAGTCTTTGGTTTAACAGATAATGGTTTAACAAGTTATTGGGAACAAGGTGTAAGTTATTATTACTTCTTCATTAACTTGAACGGCACGATGATTCTCGCTAAAGTTGATGATGGCTGGAATACGTTATCATATAAAGCTGATTTAGAAGCAGGTTATAATCCAAATTCTACATACAAGATTGCGATTGAATGGGATGGTTTCACGATTAAGTGTTATGTTGATGATGTACTATACATAACTTATGAAGATGATAACCCTTTAACTGGTAAAAAGTTTGGTGTAAGAGCACAAGCAGGAAATGTCGAGTTTAGTAATTTAAGCGTTGAAGAACCAAGTATAACATATGAATATAAACCAATAAAAGGTACTTTTAAAGTTGGTGAAGGGTTAGTTACTTCTCAAACTAATGACTCCATTATTCTCCTAAAGGATATTGATTTCATTAACGGTACTTACACAGTTAATTTAAAAGCTGATACTACTGGTGATAATGGAATCATCTTTGGCTTATCCGATGATGACCAAACTGATTATTGGGAAGATAAAGGTGTCAAATATTACTACTTCTTTGTCGCAGTTTGGGGTGGTGCTTACCTAGCCAAAGTGGACAATGGTTGGAAGGAATTAATGAGCTTACCAATACCTGGCTATAATGTTAATAATACCTACAAATTATCAGTTGTTTGGGATGGTTCATTAATTAGATGTTACATTAACGATGAACTATTCATCTACTTTAATGATCAAAATCCACTTACAGGAACCAAAGTTGGTTTCCGTGCCCAAAAACCAAATGTTCAATACAGTAAAGTCCGTATTAGTGATGATGTACCAGAAGTACCTGTAGCGCCTGAAGAATATAATATTGTTTCTGGATATTATACCACTGAAGATGGTAAGTTAATCTCCGCTAGTGGAAGGTCATTTGCGGTGTTAAAGAATGAGACTTTCGCTTCAGGTACTTTCTCTGCTAATCTCAAAGCTGGAGTAAAGAGCGATAATGGGTTAGTATTTGGTTTAACTGATAATAGTTTAACAAGTTATTGGGAACAAGGTGTAAGTTACTACTTCTTCTTCATTAATGTGAGTGGTACGATGATTCTCGCCAAAGTTAATAATGGTTGGAATAATCTTACTGACAAACCTAATCTCGAAGCTAATTATGATTCTACAAGAACATATAAACTAACGGTTGAATGGGATGGCAGTACAATTAAGTGTTACGTTGATGATGTACTTTACATTACTTACACTGATGAGAATCCTCTTACAGGTAATAAAGTTGCTGTAAGAGCACAAGTTCCTGGTGTAGAATTTACTGATGTGGAAATCACTGAAGTTGAAGAACAATAAAAGGTAATAGATAAAGAGATAACTTGATATAAAATTGAATAGAAATGAGTGATTTATCAACTGATTAATCACTCATTTCTTTATAAATAATGGTATTTAACACTGAGATTTCTACTATTTGAAAACAGTACGAATAAATTAGAGGTGATACGATGACAAAATGGTCCAAAGAAAAAGTTTGGGAATGGTATAACAGTCAGCCTTGGATAAGGGGAGTAAATTATATACCTAGTTGTTGTGTAAATTCCATTGAACAGTGGCAAGAATATAACTTTGAGAATGTTTTATCAGTCATCGATAATGAACTAGCCTTAGCAGCTAATGTTGGTTTTAACAGTATTCGTTATGGCTTGTCTTTCTTTATCTGGGAAAACCAACACGATGGGTTTATGGAAAGACTGGAGAGATTTTTGGAAGTCTGTGCTAAACATCATATAACGGTCATGTTTGTTTTAGGTAATGATTGTACCGTACCTAAACATAACTATGTGCCTGGACATTTTGGTGAACAGGAATGGGATTTAGGTTATCATTCTGGTAAGAAGATTTCACCTCATATCGTGTTAGATGATGAAGGTTATAGCCCCTTTGATGAAGAAGAATATGCAGCTAGATATTGTGAAATGGTAAGAGAAATCGTCACAAAATATCAGAATGATGAACGGATTATTATGTGGGATGTTTTTAATGAGATTGGTAACTCTTTAAGGGGAGTGAAGAGTGTGCCATTTATGAAACGCTTATTTACGGTAATTAGGGAAATCGATCCGCTTCAACCAGTAGGGGCATGTGCCTGGCGCGTTGATAGACATGGTCATATAGAATCGGAAGAAGAAAGAATTGCGGTGGAATTATCCGATATCGTACTTTGGCATTATTATGGTGATTATAAGACCACAGTTAAAATAATTGAAAATTTAAAGAAGTATGAATGTCCGCTGATAAATACAGAATGGTTACATCGAATTCAACATAACAATATCGAAGAAATCTTTCCTTTATTTTATCTTGAAAGAATTGGTTCTTATAGTTGGGGACTAGTTGCCGGTAAAACCCAAACCTATGAACCTTGGGAACATCTATGGCATGCCTATGACCATGATAAATCTCTAAATCTTGATTTTACTAAGTGGCAACATGACTTATTTAGAGCGAATCATCGTCCCTACAATCCTAAGGAAATCGAAATTATTAAAGAGTTTTGTCAGTTAGCAGATCAAAAGTATAAGGAATAAAAAGTTCTCAAATTTATTTGCGCATCTTCTTTGATTGGATTATACTGTAAATAGAATATTTGAAATGAGGGGACTATATGACCGTAAGAGAATTATTAGAATATGGAAACCGGAAAGCACATGCATTCAATAAAGAAGAATCCGCTATTAAACTCCTGCTTATGCACTTCCTACAAAAAGAAAGTTATGAACTCATCATGATGATGAATGAAGAAGTTGACAAAGAAAAAGAAGATGCGTTTAAGCAAGGTGTTGAATTATATGTTGAAAAGGGGATTCCTGTTCAACATATCATGGGTTATGTGTATTTTTATGGTTATAAGTTTATGGTGGGGAAAGATGTACTAATACCACGCTTTGAGACAGAAGAGTTAGTGGCTAATGTCCTAATGGCTTATGATGATTTTTTCAACGGTCAGGAAGTTGATGTCGTTGATATCGGTACTGGTTCAGGGGCAATTGCGATATCTTTAGCACTAGAAGAACCTAACATGCGAGTTGATGCGACGGATATTAGTGCCGATGCTTTAGAAGTTGCCCGACAAAACGCTGCTAATTTAGGAGTTAATGTTAATTTCTATTTGGGGGATTTATTAGAACCATTAATTAAATTAGGGAAAAAGTATGATATTTTAGTTTCTAATCCACCTTATATTCCTGAAGATGAGTATGTAGAGGATTTAGTAAAGAATAATGAACCACATTTAGCCTTATTCGGTGGGAAAGATGGTACAGCTTATTATGAATTAATCCTAAAAGATGCGAAACATGTACTAAAGAAACGTAGTATTATTGCTTTTGAACATGGATGGAATCAAAAAATGAAGTTAAGTGAATTGATTAATAAGTATTTCCCTGATTCACAGTATGAAACTATTAATGATATTAATGGGAAAGATCGAATTACGATAATCTATAATAAATAAATATATAAAGCGGGATATCCCGCTTTATATATTTATAAGAAGATAATTATTTTAATTCATGTGGGATTATCTAAAGAATAGATAGTACCATCAAAGTTTACTTTGAGGAGAAACTATTATATGAACATACAGATTCCTAACTATTTACTCATGGGGGAGTTATTATATAGTAATTCAGAAGCATCTAAAAGGATTTATCATCAGATCAAAACAAATAAGCAAAAAAGATAACTGAAAGAAAAGAATATAAAATACAAATAAGTAGATAATAGTATTGTATAGATGAATCTTATAGTAATCGCTTTCATTATGTATTTCGTTGATATTTTCCAAAAATCAGGTATAATGTAATTGTGAAAAAAATTGTAAATCAAAGGAGTTGTGAAGAGATGCCATATATTACGGATATATATGCGCGTGAGGTAATTGATTCACGTGGTAATCCAACTGTTGAAGTTGAAGTTTATACTGAAAGTGGTGCTTTTGGTAGAGGTATAGTACCATCAGGAGCTTCTACAGGTGAAAATGAAGCAGTAGAATTAAGAGATAATGATAAGAGTAGATTCTTAGGCAAAGGTGTTTTACAAGCCGTTCGTAATGTGAATGAAATTATCGCGCCAGAATTAATCGGCATGGATGTTACCATGCAAAAAGATATCGATAGAATTATGATTGAATTAGATGGTACACCCAACAAAAGCAAATTAGGAGCTAATGCGATTCTCGCTGTATCTATCGCATGTGCTCATGCTGCAGCTGATTATGTTGGTTTACCATTATACTTATATCTTGGGGGCTTTAATGCGAAAGAATTACCAGTACCAATGATGAATATCATCAATGGTGGTAAACACGCTGATAGTGGTGTTGACTTCCAAGAATTCATGATTATGCCATTTGGGGCAAAATCATTTAGTGAAGCTATTAGAATGGGTGCTGAAGTATTCCACAACTTAAAGAAAGTATTAAGCTCAAGAGGTTATAATACCGCTGTTGGTGATGAAGGTGGATTTGCACCTCAAGTTAAAGGTGTTGATGAAGCTCTTGAAGTAATCGTTGAAGCAATTAAGAAGGCTGGATATGAACCAGGAAAAGATGTATATATTGCGCTTGACTGTGCTTCTAGTGAATTCTATGATGCAGAAACTAAACGTTATAACATGACTAGACAAAATCAATTAAACTATACATATGAAGACATGATTAAGTTCTATGAAGAACTAATCGCTAAATACCCCATCGTTTCTATCGAAGATGGTTTAGCTGAAAATGACTGGGAAGGTTGGGCTGAATTAACTCGCCGTTTAGGTAGTAAGGTTCAATTAGTTGGGGATGACTTATTCGTAACTAATACGAAGTTCTTACAAAAAGGTATTGAATCTAAAGTTGCAAATTCTATCTTAATTAAAGTAAATCAAATCGGTACATTAACAGAAACATTTGACGCCATTGAAATGGCTAAGAAAGCTGGCTATACAGCTGTTGTATCTCATCGTTCTGGTGAAACAGAAGATACAACAATTGCGGATATCGCAGTTGCGACTAATGCTGGACAAATTAAGACAGGTTCAATGTCACGTACAGACAGAATTGCGAATTATAATCAATTATTAAGAATTGAAGATGATTTAGGCGAAGTCGCTGTATATCCTGGATTAAAAGCATTATATAACTTAAGAAAATAGTTGATTGGGCACCAATTTTGGTGCCTTTATTTCTTAAAAAAAGTTTACATTATTCTTATTATGGTTTATAATATATAAAGACGAATTAATAAGGAGGCACCTATGAATTTCGTAGATTATCTCTTACTAATAAATTCTCTAATATTAATCATGTTTGTTGCTCTACAAGAAGCTAAAGGTGATTTAGGAGAGGCTTTAACAGGTGCTAATACAGAACTCTTTAAGAACCAAAAAGAGCGTGGAATTGAGTTATTCTTAAGTCGAGGCACCTTAATTACAGTAGTTTTATTTATTGTACTTGCGTTAGTTCGCAGATACATGTAGTTTAAAAATCCCGGATGTATATGTCGGGATTTTAGCACCTTTAGGGGAGAAAATTGCATATAATACTAAATAAAGGTGTGATATTATGCCAAAAGGAATGGGAAAAATCATTGCGACTAATCGAAGAGCACACCATGACTATTTTATTGAAGATACTTATGAAGCAGGGATTGTCTTAGAAGGTACAGAAATAAAATCAGTAAGACAAGGAAAAGTTAGTATTCAAGAAGCATATGTACATGTAGATAACGGCGAAGCATTTATTCATAATATGCATATCGCTCAATACGATTTTGGGACGAAAAAGAATCATGATCCGACCAGAACAAGAAAACTGCTTTTACATCGGAAAGAAATAAGTAGGCTATTTGGGCTCCAACAACAAGCAGGCTATTCCTTAATACCATTAAAAGTGTATATTAAGGATGGTTATGCGAAGATTGAAGTTGCGGTAGCTAAAGGAAAAAAGTTATACGATAAACGAGAAGATATTAAAAAGCGTGATTCTGATCGTCAAATCGAACGAGTATTAAAGGATCGTCAAATTAATCGTACCAGATAATCCCCTAACTTGACATTTCTAGTTAAAATGTTATAATAGAGGTCCGGACAGATTCATATATTATAGTATATGGGGATGTTACGGATTCGACGGGGGCACTTGAGCTTGATAAGCAGGCCGTGCTAAGCATCACGTTAAACTGTCGAGGTTAAAATAACCGGAAACGCTAATTTAAGATACGCTGCTTAATTAAATAGTAGCAACTCTATTCAACTATCGTCCACGTAGTTGAAATAGGGTTCAGTGTAGTGGACTACGCTAATGCCTGCCTCCTTAGGGCATTAGAAGAAGACGTTAAGGATCGCTGATGAATAGCCTGGCTATCGGCAGTTTGTCAGTTAAAAACAAAGATAGTCTAAGCCTGTAGAAAGTCAAGTGGTCGGTGTTTTCGGACGCGGGTTCGACTCCCGCCATCTCCACCATAGAAAAAAACCTAGATATATCTAGGTTTTTTATTTACTATCTATCGTGATACGAAAATGGTACGAATTATTAAATATCGTTCTATAATAACTGTAAGATTGAAATATTAACAGGAGTAATATTTCTTCAAATAAATAAACATTATAAGTTGAAAATTTTTTTAAGTTTCTGTTATTTTATTATTGCTTATGATAATATTTACTCTAAGATAATATCGGTATTACGTAAATCTATCATCACTCTATAAAAGTTTTTAAATTCATTATAAAATTGTTCTGATAGACACTTACATGAATAATCATCTAATGCTTTGTAGTAGAATAGGAAAAGATTATGATTATAATTGGATTGTAAATGTTAGAATAAATTTGTAGAAAAAAGGCGGTATAAAAATACAGAACATCTAGACATTAACTTAAAGTGATTTATAATCACTTTAGGTGATAGAAGGATGAGATATGATGTAATGTATTCAACAAAAAGACTGATT
>JAAYWZ010000019.1 GCA_012516175.1 Bacilli bacterium | reverse complement strand
GTAATAGTGCTGGTTTTGGTGGACAAAATGCGGCTATTATCTTTAAAAAGTATCGAGAGTGAGTGATGAGATGTTAAGCAGTAATGAGATTCAAAAAATCATTCCCCATCGTTATCCCTTCTTATTAGTTGATCGCATCATCGAATTAGAACCTGGAAAGAAGGCTGTGGGTATCAAATGTGTTTCCGCTAATGAAATGCATTTTATGGGTCATTTTCCCAGAGAACATGTGATGCCAGGTGTGCTAATTATTGAAGCTTTAGCTCAAGTTGGAGCAGTAGCACTTTTATCAGTACCAGAGAACCAAGGTAAAATTGCCTATTTTGGCGGGATAAAGGAAGCTAAGTTTAAGCACAAAGTCGTACCAGGAGATGTGTTAAGACTAGAAACTGAATTAACGAGAGCTAAAGGTAGTATTGGGATGGGAACAGCAGTTGCTTATGTTGGTGATAAAGTTGCTTGTACAGCAGAGCTCATGTTTGTGTTAGGTGGTAAAGATGCGCATTGATTTTAATCAGTATGTGATGGAATTTGATGTCATTGATTCCACCAATGATTATCTTAAGCAACATTATCAACAACTACCTAATTTTACGATTGTGAAAGCAAACTATCAGACCAATGGCCATGGTCAGTTTGGACGAATCTGGGAGTCACAATATGGAGAAAACCTTTTATTTTCCCTTTTAATAAAGAAAGATTTCCCTTTCTTATTGAAAGATATTAATCCCATCATTGTGGGTAGTATCTTTAATGTTTTAGATGAATTTGGAATTGATGGTCGCTATAAATACCCCAATGACATATATGTTGGTAATAAGAAAATCGCTGGTATTTTAATAGAAACCAAATTTGATAACCAAGAATTAGAATATATGGTAATTGGGATTGGCTTAAATGTAAATCAAGAGTCATTTATCTTTGAAGAAGCAATATCTTTAAGAAATATTTTAAACAAAGATCTTGATATAAATTATGTTTTTCAAAGATTATTAAAACACTTATCCAATAATGTCCTCCTAGCCAATCTAATGAAATTAGGGGATGAAGGTGAATATTAAAAGAATAACCTTTATCCCCACCTTCACATCCCTCATGATTGAGTTTACGATTATTTTACCACCCTTTACTGTACCAATTATCAATGTGAATATTACTTTACAAACTTTTATCGTCATGTTAGCGGGACTCTTACTTTCTCCATTTGAAGCATTCTTAAGTATCTTTCTTTATGTTTTAATTGGGATTGTAGGATTTCCCGTCTTTTCGGGCATGCGGGGTGGAGTGGGAGTTATATTTGGTCCGAGTGGAGGTTTTATTGTCTCCTTCCCAATCGTGGCATTACTCATCAGTGTTTTTCGCTTAAAAAAAGCATTTATCTTATATTTAATTCTCACGCTACTTTTTGGGATTATTCTTACATATCTATTTGGCTTAATCTGGTTATATATATTTACGAATAATGCCTTTGGTAAATTAATTTATGGAATATTGATATTTATTCCTTTTGATATTCTCAAATGCATTCTCGCAAGCTTTATTAGTATCCGTATAAATAACAGCAACATCTTTAAATAAACGATAATCATAATTAATTAAGCACACATCATTGTGTGCTTTTG
>JAAYWZ010000018.1 GCA_012516175.1 Bacilli bacterium | reverse complement strand
GTAGTACAATAGAAAACAGATAAACAAGATATAATTTTAAAAAAGAGTTGGTAAAGACTCTTATTTTGTCATGCTCAGAAATGGGCATTTTTTTGTTTTCCACAGGTTGAGATGATTTAATAATAAAAAACAACTCTATAGAAACACTAAAACTATCAAAAATGGATATAAAAAAAGGAGCTGTAATGAACTCCTTAGTTTTCAGAAGTTATTTTTTTACAGCCCCTTTATAATTTGGCTTTAATTTGTTCAGCGATTTTAACTAAGTCTTCTTTAGTATAATCATTCATGTGATTAACTAAAACAGGTTGATATCCATCTTCATTACCATAGCGAGGAATTAAGTGGACATGGAAATGGAAAACTGATTGTCCCGCTACTTTACCATTATTATTTAGAATGTTTAAGCCTTCAGCATTAAAAGCAGAAGTTATGGCTTTAGCTAATTGTGGTACCTTAGAGAATAAATAAGCTATTGTGTCTTCCTTTACTTCAAAGACATTTTCTACATGTTCCTTAGGAATAACCAATGTATGTCCTTTGGTTGCTTGAGAGATATCTAAGAATGCTAGGATGCGGTCATCTTCATATATTTTGACACCAGGGATTTCACCTTTAATAATTTTGCAGAAGATACAATTACTCATAAAATTCCTCCTAAAAACTTCAATTATTATTTCTATTATAACAAATATCCTTTTTTCAGCAAATATGATATAATGTATAAGGCAAATTTTTTAGAAAGGATTCACACTATGGGCAATCGTCGTAAAACGGAAAAATTAGTTTTTATCGCTCTGTTAGTAGCACTAAGTGTGGTATTAAGTTTAATCGATAGATTTATTTCTTCATTTTTCCCAAGCCAAGGAGTAAGAATTGGTCTCGCTAATATTGTCATCTTAACAGGATTATATTATTTAAATTTCAAGGAATCTTGTTTACTAATCATCTTGAAAACCATTATTTCAGGTTTTATTATGGGTAACTTGATGGCGTTTCTCATTGGTTTTTCAGGCAGCGTATTAAGTTTCCTTGTTATGTATTTATTACTCACTTTCACTAACAAAATTGTAAGTGTTAACGGTGTTAGTGTAGCTGGAAGTATTGCTCACAATATCGGACAAGTTTTAGTGCTTATTCTTTATTATGGTCTCGCTATTATTTTTAACCTGCTTTGGTTAATACCTACTGGTGTAATAACAGGTTTATTTATCGGTCATGTCGTGTCATTACTTCGCGTTTATTTAGATAAAGGACAAGTATTTAAGACGATTACGGTAAAGAAAAATGATGAATTGGAGCGATTAATCGATGGGAATGGACATTAAGTTTGGTAATGATTGGGACGAATTGTTATATCATGAGATTCGTAAACCCTATTTCATCCAACTTTTATATTTCCTTAATGAAGAGTATCAAAAATATCGTATTTATCCGAAACCAGAAGACCTTTTTAATGCGTTAAAATACACTAGTTATAAGGATACGAAAGTAGTAATCATCGGACAAGACCCCTATCATCAAGTCAATCAAGCACATGGCTTATGTTTTTCTGTACAAAAGGGTGTCCCGCTTCCAAAGTCCCTACGGAACATTTTTCAGGAGCTAGTTAATGATGTAGGTATCAACTATCCAACCCATGGCGATTTAACAGCTTGGGCACTTCAAGGGGTATTACTACTTAATACTATTATGACAGTTAGGGATAGTCAACCGCTTTCCCACGCTAATAAAGGCTGGGAAAACTTCACTAATGCGATTATTAAACTATTAAATGAAAAGGACCGACCAATAATCTTTTTATTATGGGGTAAACATGCTCAATCGATGGCTAAATTAATTACCAATCCTCACCACACGATTCTAAATGCCCCCCATCCTTCCCCTTTATCAGCACATTATGGTTTTCTTGGTTGTCGTCACTTTTCCAAAACCAATAAAATCTTATTAGAAAATCATTTAACACCAATCAATTGGCAAATTTAAAAAGTAGGCTTGTAGCCTACTTTTATTTTTCGGGGTCCTTCTTTCTAAATTGCGTATTAGGCATTGGTCCTGTGAAGGAATTAAAACCAGTAAAAGGATATTCATAATTAATTTCTTCGTCAAATGTGATATAATTTAAATAAATCGTTAGTAACAAATAACGCATACCGGTAGCGGGATCGCTAATAATGATATGGTCTTTACCCGCTGCCTCAATTACCCCTTTAAATGCTTTACTACCCCATTCGGAATTTTCAAAATCCATATAAATAGTCGCAATTTTACCACGGTTTAAACGCAAGATATTTTCAATATAAGATTGTTCGATAAATGGACTAGTAGGAATTTGTTGAGGTGGTAAATTTCCCGTATAACCTATTGAGGGAGGAATATAACCAGGTTGTGGAAACATTGGTGGTACATTATCAAAACCTTGAAATGAACTCATAGGCGCCCCCTTTATTAAATAATCGTTATCTCATTATTAAAATATATGTACTAATGCCCAAAAAGTTTCTTAATTATGTAAAGAGAAGTTAATTTAAATAATATTAAAGAATGTGAGTTGATAAAATGGAGGAACTAAAAGTTTTTCGCGATCCGCTTTATGGCTATGTTAAGGTTAGCCATGAATTAATATGGAAACTCATCCAAACCAAGGAGTTTCAAAGACTAAGACGAATAAGACAACTCGGGGGAGTTTTTATCGTCTATCATACGGCGGAACACTCCCGCTTCTCCCATTCCTTGGGTGTATATGAAGTTGCTCGGAGAATCATTTATGAAGTTGGTGATGTTAACAAGACCTTAACAGAAAATGAGAAACTAATCACTTTATGTGCAGCTCTTTTACATGATGTTGGACATGGCCCATATTCTCATACTTTTGAAATGATTTTTGATACTAATCATGAAGAATGGACCACAAGAATTCTCTTAGATGAACATTCCGAAATTCATCAAGTATTAGAAAGTTATGAGAGCGGTTTCTCTAAAAAGGTAGTTAGTATCATCAATAAAGAATGTTATTTAGAAAATTGTTTGGGAGAAGCTTGCCATCATCGGATTATGAATGCGATTGTAAGTAGCCAGCTAGATGCTGACCGCTTAGATTATCTCCAACGTGATGCTTATAACACAGGAACTTCCTATGGAGAGATTGACCTTGACCGTTTAATTAGAAGTTTTTTAATTGTAGATAACAAGATTGCGTTTAAATTTACCTCAATGCATGCGATTGAGTCATATTTATTAAGCCGTTATCACATGTATTGGCAAGTGTATTATCATCCTGTCGCAATTAGTTATGAACTTATCTTAATATTACTATTTAAAAGAGCTAAAGTATTAATCGAAAGTAATTATCAGTTTAATAGTAATATTTCTCTTATTAAGAAAACCATTAAGAACGCGTTAATGACAGAAGATTACTTAAGTATGGACGAACCGTGGATGAATCATTTAATTCAAAATTTCTGTCAGGAAAAAGATGAAATTCTGGCTGATTTAAGTACCCGCTTTGTGAATAGACACTTGTTTAAGTACATCACTTGTAGTAATCAACAAGAATTAGATATGAAATATCAAACCTTAAGAGAAATCTTTAAGAAATATTATATTAATCCAGAATACTATTTATATCGTGATACCATTAGTAAAGAAGCATATCAATATTATACTGATGATTATCTCCATACTGACCCAATTTTATTATTGGTTAAAGATAAATTAGTGGAAATCGCTGAATTATCTCATGTTGTAAAAGGTATTAAAAGTGTAGGACCCAAAACAGACTACAAACTATACTATCCACTTGAAGTATTAAACGAATTTACCAAGGAAGATCAAGAAATAGTTTTGAACTTATTAAAATCATAAAAAAAAAGACTAAGAGAAGATTAAACATAGTCTTCACTTAGTCGGTGAATATATTATTTTCAAAAACCAGGATTACATAATTCTCGTGATCAATCTTTTTTAAAGCTGAATTTGCAAAATTACTATTATTAATTTTTAGCGTATTATATTCATCTTTTGTGAGTAAGAGGAAATAATTGTCGTGATTTGGTTGATCTTTATACCAGTTCTTATTAGTTTGATAAGTACAAGCTTTATAATTCCCGCTTTGTAATTCAATACAGCGGGATTTTATTTTTGCATTAGAAAGTACAGTAATGTTGTTGGCGTGCCAGAACGTCGCATAACCATAGGTGAGTTTCTCTTCTTCTAAGAGATTAATAACAGAACGAATATCACTGTTTTGATTTAAATTGGGTTTTAATGAAGAGGCACTAATATAGATTATTACTACAAAAATACTTGTTAGGGTATAACCCCAGCGTTGAAGTTTTCGATCTTTAAATAGATATTGAAGATAACTAATTGAGGTAATAACAGCGGTTGCCACAATAGGACTTAAGCGCCAATTAGCTGCTGATAGTCGACCAAAGATATAGCCAATCATGATTAAGCCAGTCATAATCCAATGGTATAACAATAATACTTTTTGATAATAAGGTAAATTACGATAACTCTTAATCATTACAATTGGTAATACCAGTAACATTAAAGAGAAGCTAATTTTAATTAAGTTTAAAACCCCAGTTTTACTACTAAATAACTCACCATCATTAACATCTGCTCCTAGTAGTGATGTCCAATGGATCAAGAACTTATGGAGATTATTGATCCAATCACTAGGTGCAGAAAATGTTGAATAGGCATCAGCATATGTACCACCAAAGTCTTGAGTGATAATCTGGCCTACGATAAAACCAAAACAACTGGCGAGAAGACACACAAGGAGATATTGATAATAAGCCAGATTACGTTTAGAGAATAATGGTTCATCCACTTCGATGAATCGAACTAGAAAAGCACTACCAATAGCAGGGATTATAAAAATAATTAGTGATTGTAAGAGATTAGTTGAGCAAAGGAAGAACCAAATGGCGCTAAGAATATATAGTTTTAATTTATGTTTATGATTATTTAGTTCGGATATTGTTTTAAATATTAAAGCCAATCCTATAAGCATAAATAGAATACCAAGACTATAATAAATGATATGTCCCCAATAAATTTCTCTTAGTTTGGCACTTAGACTTAAGATTAATAATGTGCTAGTTACTAGTAAAGCAATCATTGGCATATTCCAACGCATTACTCGTCCTAAGAGGACGAGAGCAAATACGAATAAAAGAGTAAAGGTGACCATGCCTAAGATATGTGCAGTTAAGGAGACATCAAAGAGGAGGACAAATGGTATCATGATGAGGTGACCACCGAATGGTAAGGATGCTGCGTAGTAAAAGTCCGGATTTAAAAACCCTCGAGCATCAATTGAGGCTTCTGCCCACATGATGGTGTCGGTAAAATCAGCATGGAATTCATATTTTGAATAAGCTATAATGTAGTATAACACCAAACCTGTGGCAATTATCATTAATAATAGCGAGCCGAGGGTTATTATATTACTTTTTCTCTTCATGATATTCTTTTTCTGTATTAACATTCCAGATATTATCTTTAGTTGGAATGTTATTTAGAATGTTATTGACAGTTTCAAACGCAGTTACCATTGAGTGGTCCATATTATTATAACGGTGTTGTCCATTTCTACCAATACAATAGATGTTAGGGATGCTATTTAAGTAAGTAATAACCTGATTGATATCTTTATAGGTATCAAAGTAAGCAGGATATGCTTTTTTCATTTTGACTCTAATTGAATCTAAAACTGGTGTATCTTTACTAATTACTCCAATTTTAATTAGTTCATTTACAGCAAGTTGAATACATTCTTCATCGGTTAAATTCCAAAAATAATCACCTTCATTACAGAAATACTCTAATCCCAACCAGACAGTATTTTCTACATCTTTTACCATATAAGGTGACCAGTTATTAAAAATTTGAATCCGACCTAACTTAACACCTTCATCTTGGACATAAATCCAACAATCAGGAATGATATTATTTAAGGTCTTCATCTTGGTTTCATTTTTTAAGTTAAGACGATTTACCAATAAACCAACAGTCACAAAGTCCCGGTAAGGTAGACCTTGGGCAATTTCTACTACTTCTTTAGGAGCTGCATCTAGGGCTTGTAATAAATCTTTGATTGGCATTGAAGAGATGAGAATATCACATGGTAGATTCACGATACTTCCATTATTAATATAATCAACACTGATGATTTGACCATCATTCTGATAGATTTTTATGGCTTTACTATTTTTTAAAATAGTCGCGCCCATTCTTTCGACTTCATAAGCAACAGTTTCCCATAATTGACCTGGACCAAATTTCGGATAATAAAATTGCTCAATTAGTGATGTTTCAACTTTCTTATTACTCTTCTTTCCAGGTATGACTTTCCGCATCATGTCTTTAATAACAGCACTAATTGACAAACCCTTTACACGTTGAGCACCCCAATCACTAGCGATATCCCGTGGATGACGTCCCCAAAGTTTCTCAGTATATTTTTCAAAAAACATCGAATATAATTCTTTACCAAATCGATTAATATAGAAGTTTTCTAAAGATGACTCCTCCCGCTTATGGATGAGCGTCTTTAGATAACTAAACCCAACCTTTACAGTTCGTTTTAATCCCATGTTTTTTAATGTTTGCATCTTAAGGGATACGGGATAATCAAAAAATTTCTTTAAGTAATAAATTCTTGATACCCGGTTACGAATAAGCATTACCCGATCTTCTTGTTCAGGATCAGGACCATCTTCCGCGAAAGGTTTAACTGTTCCTAATTTAATATCATCATATGCCCCCTTACCTTGTATGGGCATGAGGTTATTCCACCATTCATTAACCCGATCATCTTTTGAAAAAAAGCGATGACCACCAATATCCATACGATTTCCGTTATGATTAATCGTTTGTGATATCCCGCCAATCGCATTGGTTTCTTCAAGGACGGTTACTTCATAATCCTTACTCTTTGTGAGTAATTCGTAAGCCGCTGTTAAGCCCGCAGGACCTGCACCAATAATAACGACTTTTTTCATTTTTGTCCCTCCAGATTGTTATTACGGTAGATTAGATATTTTCTAGCGAGGAAGTTCCATATTAGAACAATTATCGCAGCAATTACCTTTGATAACATGACATCAAGTTTAGCCAAATCTTTAAGAATGAACACTAATAATTCTGTTAAACCTAGCCCAATCAAGCCAATTATACCATAAAGAGTAAACTCACTTTCAACCTTACTTACAACTGCATCTTCGGTGAATACTACTTTCTTTGAGAGTATAAAGTTAACAACTAGTCCAAGGATAAAAGCAATCGCAATCGCAATTAAATAATGCATATATCGTTTTAATATGTACAATGTGAGAAAATCAACAATAAATGCAAAACCTCCAACAAATACATAACGGAAAAACTTAATGAAGGTATTGTCTGTCGGTGAAATAAATAATGTTTTGAAATCGAATTTAATGATTAGTCTTATTAGTTCTTTCATTTTTACCTCACATGTATTAATAATACATTATGATGTTACTACAAAACATTTAATAAATCAATAACGCTTCCATAAACATTCATTCTTTTATTATATCATTTTTTTATCTGCATATTATTTTAGTAGAATGATGAGGGGGTTTTGTTATGCGTAATCCAACAACAGCTTATCGTCACGAGATATTAAGGAGTATGTTAGAAGAAGTTGGTAGAAGTGAAGATTTGCCTAATATTATTAAGGCCTATTCCCCTCCTAAGGATATTACTACTTACGCTTTACCTAACGCATATCCAAATATTAAGATAGGAATTATTGGAGCGGGATTAGCAGGGTTATCCTGTGCCTATGAGATAGCGAAATTAGGTTGTTCTATCACCATCTTTGAGGCTAATAAGGAGCGGATAGGTGGTAGAGTATATACCTATTATTTTGATAAGAATCTATTTGGTGAATTAGGTGCGATGCGCATTCCCCTCGCTCATGAATGTACTTGGCATTATCTTAATTTGTTTAGAATTAATACCGTTCCTTTTATATCTGATTCAGAAAATAATATACTTTATGTCAATAAACAAAGGATTAGAGGATTAAATAAAGATCAAGATATTATGAAAAGAATTTATCCCTTTTATCCATTATATAAATGGGAAAAACATACGTCATTAAAAGAATTAGATCTTATTGTGCTAAATGAACCTTTATATAAGATGTCCAAAGAAGTAAGATTAGAGCTTCTCCAAGTAAGACCTAAATATCATCACCAAATTCTTTTATATGATGCGTTAAACTTCTTTCAAGTATGTGACACATTAGGATTTAGTGATGGTGGAAAAGCCTTACTATATAATACTATGGGAATTGATCGTGGCTTTTATTACAGTAGTTATTTAGAATTGATGCGCGAAGTATATCCTTTAAACTTCTATAATGTTTATAAAATGGAAAAAGGCTTTAGTGAACTACCAAAAGCCTTCTTAAAACATTTACAACCAAATGTCAAATTAAAGATGAATCATTTGGTTACAGATATTATAAATGATGGATTAAATAACCAAGTGGTGCTCAAATATCGGACAAATGATTCGGAAGAATATGAGCGGTTTGACTATGTGATTTGTGCAATTCCTTTTTCCACTATGAGATTAATCAACATCCAGCCTGAGTTTAGCCAAGCAAAGAAACAAGCAATTATGCAGGTTCATTATGAGACTTCGCAAAAAACTTTATTCTTATGTAAGGAAAGGTTCTGGGAAAGGACTATAAATAATCGCAAAGTGGTTGGTGGAAGAGCTTTTACTGACTTAGTCATCACCTCAGTGTGGTATCCCACGCAAGGGGATGATAATTATGGAGTGCTTATGGCTGCTTATGGTGTTGGTCAGGATGCTAATCGCGTTGGTAATATGACCGAAAGCGAGCGTATTACTCTTATTAAAAGGCAATTAGAAGAACTTCATGGACTAGAACCGTATTATCTTGATAAGATAGTGCTTGATTATAAAACTATGGACTGGGAAAAAGATCCGCATCAATTGGGTGCCTACGCCTGGTATTATCCTGGGCAAAACCGCTTATTCTTATATCCAAGTTATTTACCTGAATACAATAATAAAGTATTTTTTGCGGGGGAACATATCGCTCCTAATCATGGTTGGATGCAAGGAGCACTACAAACAGGAATGGTGATAGCGAATAATCTCGCTATTATAATAAATCATCAGAAACCACAGTTTTCACTTGGCAATGGTGCATAGAAACAATGGCTTTTGAATCGCCCTGTATTCCATTGACCATACCATTGGGCTTGGCAAGGCTGATTAAAAGGATTGTAGAACCAGAGTGCTCGAGTTGCAGGGACAAATTTTTCTCCATTAATGACCCGCCTAGCTAAGCGCCGGTCGATTTCTCGCGCTGGTTGATAAAAGTAGGACTGGGTTACCGCTTCAAATCCCCCTGGTGATTGAAACACCATGTTTTGGATGGAGCGGATATTACGAAAATCTAAACAATCAGCTAATACCCGATTAATCCCCACATTTCCAACCAATAACATTCCTAATTGACCATCCCCCTCGGCTTCAGCCCGCATTAAGCGAGCCAGTAAATCCAGTTCTTGCGAGTTATGAGCGACAACTGCCATGTAATCACCTCGATAATAATATATGATTATGTAAGTAAATGATTTACTTTGATAGGATATTTACGAAAATCATGGTACAATATGAGCGGTGATAACATGCAAATTAAAGAAATAATAGTTGTAGAAGGAAAAAGCGATACGCGTCGGCTTAAGGAAATCTTCTCCGACATCAATACAATAGAGACTAATGGTAGTGCCATAGATGAAAGAATCATCGCGGAGATTAAAAGTGCCAAGGATAAACGTGGAGTTATTATCTTAACTGATCCTGATTATCAAGGCGAGAAGATTAGGAATATAATTAACCAAATGGTACCTGGCTGTAAAAATGCATATATTAAACAGGAGTTGGCCATTGACCATAAGAAACATAAAGTCGGTGTTGAGCATTGTGATAAAGAAGTGATTATCAAAGCTCTCGCAAATCTAACTGAGTATGAAACGGGAGAGACTGATTTAAGTTTCCAAGATTTATATGATTTAAAGTTAAATGGTTCACCTAATAGTAAAGCTTTACGGGAATTTATTAGTGATAAACTTAATTTAGGATATAATAATGTAAAACAATTATATCGTAAATTAAAACTATTCAATATATCAAAAGCAACACTACTTGATTTAATTAAAGAATATGAAGTACGGATGCGGGTGAATGATGTTGAGTAAAGATATTGCGACGATTTCTCGAACACTAGAGATTATCCAAAAACATGGCTTTCATTTTAAGAAAGGATTTGGGCAAAACTTTCTCGTTGACCTAAATATTTTAAATAAGATTGTAGACCATGCAGAAATAACCAAGAACACCTATGTAATTGAAATCGGTCCAGGTATTGGTTCTCTAACAGAACAATTAGCCAAGAAAGCTAAGAAAGTAGTTTGTTACGAGATTGATAAGACGCTTATTCCTATTCTTGAGGAAACATTAAAAGATTACAATAATATTAAAATCATCAATGAAGATGTTTTAAAAGCGGACATTAAGGAATTAATAAATACTGAGTTTTGTGATGCATCCGATATTGCTTTGGTGGCGAACTTACCCTACTATATCACAACTCCCATTCTAATGAATCTTTTGGAACAAAAACTTCCGATTAAACGTTACTGTGTGATGATTCAAAAAGAAGTTGCCCAACGCTTAAGTGGTACACCTGGTACTAAAGATTACAATGCATTATCTGTGGCAATCCAATATTACACTGAACCGAAGATTGTATTAAATGTTCCGAGAACTGTTTTTATTCCTCAACCTAATGTTGATAGTGCTGTCTTAAAGTTAAAGGTAAGAACAACACCTCTTGTTGAAGTTAAAGATGAAAAACTGTTCTTCCACGTGGTTAAAGGAAGTTTTATTCAACGTCGGAAAACAATCTTGAATAATCTTAAACAAACCTTTACTAATATATCTTCTGAGTTATTGTTAGAAGCTTTACAACAAGCCAATCTAAATCCGCAAACTAGAGGTGAAACATTAAGTATTCATGATTTTGCACGTTTAAGCAATATCATCGCTAATTTGGTACACCTATAACTCACTTAGTCATAATATAGTTATAGGTGATGAGAATGATTAATGTTGGCGATATTGTTGGTCGCAAATCATATAATTGTGATATTGCCTTTGAAGTGGTCGCTATCGATGAGAATGGCATAGCGATTTTGGTGGGAAAAACGGTTAGATTAATAGCTGATAGCCCCCTTGATGATTTAGTTGTATTAGACGATGAGCGAATTAATCGGGAAGAAGCACAAGAAGAAGCGATTATTGAAGCGGTGGTGAATCAAACCACCCCAAAAAACCGCAAGAAATTTCTGATGGGGAAAATTCTCCATGTTGATGGCGATGGCAAGTACATGAAAAAATGCATGGATTTATATAAAAAACTTAATATATATGCGATTGGAATTGAAATGAAAGAACAAGATATGCCTAGCAAGGTGTTAAAATACATCCATTATCTTCATCCTGATGTGGTAGTAATTACTGGTCATGATTCTTTTAATCGAAAAGAGCGAGATGATGTCGATAATTACCGAAATAGTAAACATTTTGTGAAGACCATTCTCAATATTAGACGAGATTATCCGGTAATGAATCAACCAATTATTATTGCTGGTGCATGTCAATCACATTTTGAAGCTTTAATCGCTGCTGGTGCTAATTTCGCGAGTAGTCCCAATCGTGTGAACATTAAATCATTGGATCCTGCGATAATTGCGGTTAAATGTGCTTCAACGAGTATTTTAGAACCAGTGAAAGTCACAGAAGTTATTGAAAAAACCAGCAATAAGAATGAAGGTATGGGTGGAATCATTACTTTTGGTACGATGAGAACCCTATTCTATTAATTAAGATAAAATTATTGATTTATTTATTTAATATTTACTATAATAAATGTATGTCACATACATTTATTTTTTTTTGGAGGTTTACATGATTACAGAAAAAGCACATGCGAAAATAAACCTTGCACTTGATGTTATAGGAAAAAGACCAGATAATTATCATGATTTACGAATGGTAATGACGACTATTGA
This sequence comes from Bacilli bacterium, assembly GCA_012516175.1. Taxonomy (GTDB): domain Bacteria; phylum Bacillota_I; class Bacilli_A; order Haloplasmatales; family Haloplasmataceae; genus JAAZCR01. The sequence goes on along the minus strand of JAAYWZ010000018.1, from coordinate 8,764 downwards.
CTTATATGATCGCCTTACCTTTGAAGTAATTTCTGAAGATAAGATTATTTTAAGTACAAATAGATACTATTTACCAAATGATGATCGAAATCTCGTTTATAAAACCGCTAAACTAATCAAAGACATGTATGCGATTAATGTAGGTTTAAAGATTCATATCCATAAGAGTATTCCGGTGGCAGCGGGGCTTGCTGGTGGTAGTACTGATGCGGCATCTACAATTAAAGCTTTGAATCAACTATTTCAATTGAACATGGATATGGATAAAATGATGGAAATTGGTAAGCAAATCGGGAGTGACGTACCTTTCTGTCTTTATGGTAAAACAGCGCTAGTTGAAGGCGTAGGTGACATCATTACTCCTCTTCCTTATGTACCAAGATGTTGGGTGGTCCTAGTGAAACCTCACTTTGGTGTTTCTACTAAAGAAATTTTCCAAAATGTAAAGCTAGAAGGAATTAATCATCCTGATGTTGATCAAGTTGTTAACGCCATAAAAAACAATGATTATTATGGTATGTGTCAACATGCTGGGAATTCTTTAGAAAGCATCACCTTTACTCTTTATCCTGAAGTTGAAAGGATTAAGCAAAAACTCTTGTCTTTAGGCGTAGATTTGGCTTTAATGAGCGGTAGTGGCCCTACCGTATATGCTTTGGTGCTTAACGAAGAGCGAGCTAAGCGGATTAAAAACAGTTTTGATAAGAAACGATATGAGGTTTATGCAGTAAGAATTCGTGGTTAGGATTTGTCAATATTTGTGAAGTTTTTTCACTTTTTACCTTGAAAACCCTTTCGCGTGTGATATAATGGTATTGTGTGATAACACACTAGATATACAATTACTCAAAGTGAGGGGAAAACAAGTGAATATCACAAACGTCAGAATAAGAAAGATTGAAAACAAGAATCGTTTAAAAGCTGTGGCAACTGTCACATTTGATGATTGCTTCGTAATTCATGAACTTCGCTTAATTGAGGGAAAGAATGGATTATTCGTAGCAATGCCTAGTAAGAAAAATAATAGGGGCGAATTCCAGGATGTATGTCATCCTATTACTAGGGAATTAAGACAACATATCGAAGAAGCAGTTATCAGTACTTATAAAGAAGTTTAATAGCCAACAACCTCTGATTTTCAGAGGTCGTTTTTTTATATTAGTTATTATAGATTATTCGACTGATTAATCCTTTTATTTTATTTCATACATGTTATAATAATGTGTAGATTTGTGAGGAAGGATGGTTAATGTGAATAACTACGCAATCATTTTAGCGGCTGGCAAAGGAACCCGGATGAAGTCCCATTTATATAAAGTATTGCATCCAGTTTTAGGAAAACCAATGATTAGTCATGTTGTTGATACATTGAATAAAGTTGATGTTAAGCGGAAGATTGTCGTTGTTGCTAAGGATGCTTTTGCTGTAAAAGAATTATTACAAGATCAAGTGGAGTTTGTTGTTCAAGAAGAGCAACTAGGTACTGGGCATGCGGTTAGGATGGCAGAACCTTTACTAGAAAAAGAAACTGGTAATACGATTGTTTTATATGGCGATACACCTTTAATTACAAGTGAGACGATAAATAGTATTTTAAATCATCATATACAAAATCATGCAGATATAACGATGTTAACGACTCATCTGGATAATCCAACTGGTTATGGTAGGATTGTTCGGGATAATCAAGGAGAAATCTTGCGGATTGTGGAAGAAAAGGATGCGAGTCCTGAAGAAAAACAGATTACTGAAGTAAATACTGGTACCTATTGTTTCGATAACCGCAAATTATTCCAAGCCTTAAAACAGTTAAAAAACAATAACAACCAAAAAGAATACTATTTAACCGATGTCATTGAGATTATTAAGAATGCAGGAGGGAAAGTTACTTCTTATCAAACTTTAGATAGTGAAGAAACATTTGGTATAAATGATCGGATTGCATTAGAACAAGCAACCCAAATTTTAAAACGTCGGGTAAATAAAGAATTAATGAAAAATGGCGTAACTATCATTGATGCTGAAAATACTTATATTTCTGTTGATACCATTATAAATCCTGACACAGTTATTTACCCTGGTACAGTCATGTTTGGGAAAAATGTGATTGGGGAAAATTGTGTCATAGGCCCTAATACCCAACTCGAAAATGTGACTGTAGGTAGTAATGTTAAAATCATCAGTTCTCTCATCACAGATAGCGTTATTGGTGATAATACTACCGTAGGACCATTTGCACATCTACGTAACCATACAGTTACAGGTGCAAATTGTCGTATCGGTAATTTTGTTGAAATGAAAAATACAGTTTTTGGTGATAATAGTAAAGCAAGCCATTTATCATATTTAGGCGATGCGACAGTTGGCACAAATGTCAACATGGGGTGCGGTACCATTACAGTCAATTATGATGGTAAGAAGAAGCATAAGACGGTGATTAAAGATAATGCCTTTGTTGGTTGTAACTCCAATTTAGTCGCACCGATTACAGTTGGTGAAGGTGCTTATGTCGCTGCTGGTTCAACTATTACTGCTGATGTACCAGATGATGCGTTAGCAATTGCTCGTTCTTATCAAGTTAATAAACCAGAATATGCGAAAAAGTATCGTAAATAGTGTTTTTCATTGCAATAATCTATTTTTATAGTAGAATATATTCTGGAAGAAAAACTTGGAGGTTTATTTCAATGTTTATAAACAATAAGAAAGTAAAGATCTTTGCACTTTCTTCAAATCAACCAATTGCGGAAGAAATCGCCGCAGCTACAGGAATTCCCCTATCCAATTGTATTGTTAAACGGTTCGCGGATGGTGAAATCAGCATTGATATCGCAGAAACCGTCCGGGGGCATGAAGTATTTGTAGTTCAATCCACAAGCCATCCTGTTCATGAAAACTTAATGGAAGTATTAATTATGATTGATGCCTTGAAGCGTGCTTCAGCACATTCCATCAATATCGTCATGCCTTATTATGGTTATTCGCGTCAAGACCGTAAAGCTAGTGCACGACAACCAATTTCTGCTAAATTAGTTGCCGACTTATTACAAGCAGCAGGTGCGACGCGTGTTATTACAATGGATTTGCATGCAGCGCAAATTCAAGGATTCTTCAATATTCCTATCGATAATTTTGTAGCAATGCCCATCATTGCCCACTATTTTAAAGAAAAACTTGCTGGTAAGGATATTGTTGTCGTTTCTCCTGACCATGGTGGAGTAACTAGAGCGAGAATGTTAGCTGATTTCTTGTGTTGTCCAATCGCGATTATTGATAAACGACGTCCCCGTCCTAACGTCAGTGAAGTTATGCATGTCATTGGGGAAGTAGAAAACCGTGTTGCGGTTATTATTGATGACATGATTGATACCGCTGGCAGTATTGTTAATGCAGCTAATGCTTTAAAAGAACGCGGAGCAACAGAAATCTATGCTGCTTGTACCCATGCTATCTTAACTTATCCAGCAAATGATCGTATTGAAGAATCATGCATTAAAGAATGTGTTGTAACTAATACGATTTGTTTACCTAAAGAAAAATTAACACCTAAGATTACTCAATTATCTGTAGGACCTTTATTGGGTAAAGGTATTTTAAACATCATTCATGATGAATCAGTAAGTGTATTATTTAGACCATAATAAGAATTTTGTAAGATGACTTCGCAAGAAGTCGTCTTTTGTCATTAGTGAGGTTGATAATATGAAGTTAATCGTCGGACTCGGTAATCCTGGGCGACAATATAAAAAAACGCGCCACAATATTGGCTTTATGGTTTTAGATGCCTTAGCAGAAAAAGAAGATTTAGATTTTAACAATAAAGCGAAATTTAAAGGTGAAATCATCCATACTACAATTAGGAACCAAGATGTGATTCTGCTAAAACCATTAACATATATGAATAATTCTGGCGAAGCCGTACAACTGGTAAAGCAGTTTTATCAAATAAATGATAAAGATATTTTAGTTATCCACGATGATCTCGATTTACCCAATGGCAAGATTAGAATCAGACAAAAGGGTTCATCAGGAGGACATAAGGGCATTAAGTCCATTATCGATCATTTAAAGAGTGAAAACTTTCATCGCTTAAGAATCGGTATTGGAAAAAGCGATGTTATTCCTGTGATTGACTATGTCCTCGAGAACTTTTCTAAAGACCAAATCGATGAAATAAGTAATGCAATTAATATTAGTATAGATATTATTTATGATTGGCTATCATACGATATAGTGTATGTAATGAATAAATACAATTAAGGAGTTCATCATGGACCGTGTAATCCGTTATATGGATCATGTGCTGGCTGTTGTGAAAGTAAATTTACAAGCTAATCGTCAGCGCCTCTTAATGAGCAATGTCACAGATAATGCAGTAGCAACTATCACTGGTTACTTCTATCATTATGTTAATGATAATATCCTGATTATCTGTGCGAACCTTTATCAAGCCCAAAAGATATATGATAAATTAGTGCAGGTACTAGGTAGTCTAGACGTGCACTTTTTCCCTATGGATGAATTTATTTCTGCCGAAATGCTAGCGTCTAGTAACGAATTTCGCATTGAACGGATTAACACGATCGCGAGCATCATCCGTACGAAGAAGGGTATTATTGTTACGCATACGATTGGCGCAATTCGCAAATTACCCCCTAAAGAAGTTCTCGTTTCAAGTATCATCTCGATGAAAGAAAAAGAAATTTACGATTTTGATGACCTGATTGCTAGATTCATTTCCCTCGGTTATACCCGTACAACCCTAGTTGAAAACCCTGGTGAATTTACAGTGCGGGGGGGGATTATTGATATCTTCCCACTTACAAATCAACATCCATATCGGATTGAGTTTTTTGGTGATGAAGTAGAATCATTAAGGTTTTTTGATGAAAAGACGCAACGGACAATTAGTAAAACAAATGAAGTACTCATCACGCCTGTATATGAACTAGTCTATACAGATGAAGTAAAACACAAGGCAATCCAAAAATTAACGGACATCTTTAATGAAAAGTGTAAGAATGTAAAACCACAAGCATTAGAGAAACTCCGTGAAGCATTTGATAAGGATCTTCGTTCAATTGAGAACTATCAGGATTTAGCACGTATACATAAATATATAACCTACTTTTATGATCGTAATGCCACCATTTTTGATTTACTGAATGATGGTTTATTAGTATTTGTGGATTACCAAAACATTTATAATAATTATCAAAATTTTAATAGTGAATACCAAGAATTCTATACCGATTTACTCTTAGAACAAAAATCAGTTATTGTTCCAGAACATTATCGCAAGCTTGATAGTTTCCAAGATTATCCGAATAATCAAGTCTTTTTACAAGAATTTGTTAGTTTTAATAAAGATATTAAATTTACTTATATCTATGATTTTAATAGTCGAAAAATTGAACAGTATTATGGAGTATTAAGTGACTTTTTAGCAGAAGTAAAACGTAATACTGATAAAACCTATTGTATTTGTTTACCTAATAGTTCACAAATTGAAGCGCTAAGTGAGGAACTGCATAACGCTAATATAAAACATGCCTTAATAGGGGAAAAAGATGAAATCATTCCTCATATTGTGAATCTCATGATTAGCAATCTGCCTGAAGGGTTTGAACTTATCAGCGAGAACATTAAGTTTGTGACTAATTTTGAACTTTATAAAAAGGTATCTAAAGTTATTAAATATCGCTCCACCCTAAAAGAGGGGAAAAAGATTAAAGATATTGATGAACTTAAAGTTGGTGATTATGTCGTTCATAATGTGCATGGGATTGGGCAGTATTTAGGAATAAAGACCTTAGTTACCGATGGTGTTCATAAGGATTATCTCCAAATCGCTTATAAAGGTGAAGATAAATTATATGTCCCCGTCGAGAACATTAACATGATTCAAAAATATGTTGGTAGCGAAGGTGCTCGTCCGAAAATCAACAAGCTTGGCAGTACCGAGTGGTTAAAGACGAAGCAAAGGGTTCAAAAGCGGGTAAAAGATATCGCTCAGAAATTAATTCAATTATATGCATTAAGGGAACAAACTCCAGGTTTCGCGTTTTCACCTGATACGGATGAACAAAGAGAATTTGAAGCTAAGTTTGAATATGTGGAAACACCAGATCAACTCCAAGCGATTCAGGAAGTTAAAGCTGATATGGAAAAACCCACACCAATGGATCGTCTTTTGTGTGGTGATGTAGGTTACGGTAAAACGGAAGTGGCCATGCGAGCGGCTTTTAAAGCTGTTATGGATAATAAGCAAGTAGCTTATCTTGCGCCTACGACAATCCTTACTCAGCAACATTATGAAAACTTCGTCAAGCGCTTCAAAGATTATCCAGTGAATATCGCTTTACTCAATCGCTTTGTTCCGAAGAAAAAACAAGATGAGGTTATCGCAAAATTAAAGAAAGGTCAAATCGATATTGTGATTGGGACCCACCGTTTATTATCAAGTGATGTATCTTTCTATGATTTAGGGTTGTTAATTATTGATGAAGAACAACGCTTTGGCGTTGAACATAAAGAGCGGTTAAAGGAATTAAAAGTAAGTGTTGATGTCCTCACCCTAAGCGCAACCCCTATACCTCGTACTTTACAAATGTCGCTTATCGGTGTCCGCTCCTTATCGCTCCTTGAAACACCCCCAGAAAATCGCTATCCAGTCCAAACTTACGTTTTAGAAGAAAACGATACGGTAATTAAAGAAGCGATTGAACGTGAACTGGCAAGACATGGTCAGGTCTTCTATCTCTATAATCGCATTGAGGATATTGAACGGAAAGTAGAAAAGTTGAAACAATTAGTACCTGATGCGCGTATCACTTTTGTTCATGGACGTATGTCTAAAGAACAATTAGAAGACACGATGCTTGCGTTCTTAAATAATGAGTATGATGTCTTAGTATGTACGACCATTATTGAAACAGGTATTGATATTGCGAATGCTAATACGCTCATTGTATCTGATGCTGATCATTTAGGACTAGCGCAATTATATCAACTGCGCGGGCGGGTTGGTCGAAGTGACCGCATTGCTTATGCCTATTTGATGTATCAAAAACGGAAGGTTTTAACTGAAGTCGCCTCTAAGCGGTTACAGGCAATTAAAGATTTTACCGAGCTTGGAGCAGGCTTTAAGATTGCGAAACAGGACCTTGCGATTCGTGGTTCAGGTGATTTACTAGGAGCGCAACAATATGGCTTTATTGATAGTGTTGGTTATGAGCTATATAATCAATTATTAAAAGAAGCGATTACCGAATTAAGACAAGCGGATGAAGAAAAAGAGCCATTAGCAGTGAATGACAAAGATCTTGAGATGAAAGTCTTAGTCGATGCCTATATCCCTGATGAATATATCGCAGATGAATCGCTCAAAATTGAAGTCTATAAGAAAATCAAGAATATTGGTTCAGAAGCCGACTTGTTAGATCTAGAGAGTGAATTGACTGACCGCTTCTCTACTATCCCTGAACCAGTGGAAAATCTCCTCAATTTAGCTTTCATTAAGAGTTGTTGTTTAGATTTAGGTATTACGAGAATGTTAGAAACAAAAACCTATGTAGAATATGAATTTAGTGAAGCGGCTAGTCAAAAAATTAATGGTGAACAACTCTTTATCTGTGCCAATGAAACCTCGCGTAATATCACATTACGTTATCTTCGTAATAAGGTATATATTGTGATTGATAAACCCCGTTTAAAAGAGAACTACTTAAAGTTATCAAGAAAGTTATTTGTAAAAATTATCCACAGTCGAATAATGTAAAAAAATGAATAAATAGACAAAGTAAGTAAAAAATATATCTAGCAAGACTAATAGGAAAGCGAGGTTAATTAATGAAAGCTACAGGAGTCGTTCGGAGAATTGATGATTTAGGTAGAGTAGTAATCCCTAAAGAGATTCGCCGTACTTTACGAATCCGTGAAGGTGATTCTCTCGAGATATATGTAGATAATGCAGGCGATGTTATTCTCAAGAAATATTCACCTGTTGAAGATTTAAGTGAATTTGCCCAACAATATGCGGATGCTTTATACATGGCTATTCATAAAGATATTATTATTTGTGACCGTGATACCATTGTAGCGGCAACTGCAAACTTAAAGAAAAAATATGTTCACAAAAAGGTAAGTGAACAACTAGAAAAATTGATGAATAATCGAACGACTAAAGTGGAGCGGGATAACCCCGAGATTGAAATTTCTGAAGATAAAAAGGAACACTACAGTTATGTAGTCCAACCAATCTTAAGTAATGGTGATTGTGTTGGTGCTGTCATTATCCTTGGTAATGAAAATAACAAGGATATCAGTGATATTGATGTGACTAGTGCTAAAACAGCAGCTTCATTTATTGGTAAGTATTTAGAAGGATAAGTTGATTGATATTTTACATAAATAAATCAGTTCAAACTTTGAAGGTGATCAAAGTTCTGAACTGATTTTCTATTTTTTCGGACATTATCATAATGAATATTAATTATCACCTAATAATGAAACAGATAAGTAATTTTATAAAGAAACATATGCAATAGAATCATTAATGTAAATTGTGAATTGAGTCTAGTGTTTAACAGAATAGTTTTCTATTTATGTAATTTTCTGTAGCGATTTTTTTAATAGCCCACTCATGCTGTATTTAAATTTAGTCATTCTGTGGCTAGGATAATCAATTATTTTAGTCAAATATTAATTGACATCAAATATATTTTATATCTTTCTTTATTAAGAGTATCATCAATACCTTACC
>JAAYWZ010000017.1 GCA_012516175.1 Bacilli bacterium | reverse complement strand
TACTATCTCAACAGTCGTTATTATAATCCTGAGATTGGTCGGTTTATCAATGCGGATGGGTTGTTAGGGCCACAAGGAGTTATATTAGGTCACAACATGTATGCATACACATTAAATAACCCTGTCATGGGAATTGATCCAGAAGGAGAATTTGTAATAACTATTGGAACATTATTAACAGCAGCTCTAGTTGGTGCAGCAATTGGTGGATCAATAGGATTTGGAGCAACTGTTTATAAAGATTATAAAGATGATGGACGTATATTCAATGGAAGTATTGGTGCCGATACCTATCTTGGATATACGCTAGGTGGAGCAGTTGCTGGTGCTGGGATAGGGGTTGCTGGTGCATTAGGGGCTGCAGCTGGAACAGCAACATTATTAGGGTCAAGTGCAACTTTATTTTCAGCTGGAGGTACAAGTATAACATTTGGTTCAGCCCTGGCGATGGGTACAGGTATCTCATTCGCTACTGGAATGGCTGGGTATTCTATAAGAGCAGGTATTAACTCAAAAGAAGATTATAATTTTGGAACAATGTTGAGTGAAGGTACATTTAACGCATTAAATGGTGCATTGACTGTTTTTGGTGGATATTTAGTTGGAGTAACTGGTTTTCGAGCTGATTATGCAAGTAAATTATTATCTAGAAAAACAGATGTACTTATTAGACCTATTATTCAAAATTATTATACATTTGGATTAAAGATAGGGCTAGGAATTTTGAAAAATGAATTAATATATGGATAAAGGGGTGAATCATGATGAAGAAAAACACTTATACTAGTTTGTTAAAAACTTTCTCATTATTAATGACATCATTCTTAGAAATTATATTTGGAATATCACTACTTCTTTGTTTCTTACTTGATTCTCCAAAAACATTGAAAATAGGGTTCTCTATAATTATTATTAGTCTGATATTATTTCAATATGTTTTTCTGTTTTTAATAGATCGCTTCTTTAGTTATTATGGTAAAAACAAAATCATTATTACAAAAGATCATATTAAAACAAAAAAAGGTGAAATATATATAAGTGAGTCAACTAAAGTATTATATTCTCCAATCAATTTCTGGAATCTAGTATATCAGTGCCCGGGGGAACTAGTTGTTATCAAGAATGGAAAGAAAATAATGCTAGGATGGTTTACTAAACGAGAAATTAGGAAGATTATGGAGTTTTTACCAAATATAAAATTTGTGTAGTTAACATTAGATACTTAATATTTTTGGATATATGATATGATGTCAATAAACCGGACCGAAAAACATAAAATTTTAAGCTGTTAATTTAAGCTGCTTTATAAATTGATTTGGTGTTAGATATCCTAAACTTTGGTGAATTCTTTGAGTATTGTAGAATCCAAAATTATAGGAAAATACAAGCTTTTGCGCATGTTTCAAATCCTTGATGTTGTGCAGATACAAACATTCTCGCTTAATCGAAGCATGATAGGATTCTATAATAGCGTTATCATACGGGTATCCTTTTGCGCTATATGAAGCAATGACTTCATTTTTTTCAAGGAGTGTACGATATCTCTTTGAAGTATACTGTGATCCGCGATCACTATGAACTAGTTGAATACTTGGGTACAATTTTAGTAACTTTTCTGTGTTACCACTGACGAACTCATCATCCATCTTTTTTGAAACATCGGAATGAAGAACTTGTCTGCTCATTACATCCATAAACGTAATCTGATAGACCCAATGGTCTTTCTGGGTGTAGACGTAGGTTATATCCGTGACAACATGTGTATACGGATCTGTAATCGTCTCATCTTTCAAATGATTGACTAACGTTTCATCGTTACTACTACTTGTCCGTTTTGGACGATATACCGTTCGATAGACGGACCGGATGTTTAGTTGTCTCATATAATTACCGACGGTTCTTTCTGAGATTGTTATATCCTTTTTTTCCAGTACTTTCTTGATCTTTCTAGCTCCATAAATACGATTGGATTGCTTCCATATTCTCATTATTTTACCTTTAATCCGTTCACGTTTCTTGGCACTCTCACTAGGCTTACGGTTGATATAATCAAAGTAACTCGATTTAGCTAACTTAACCGCCCAAAGTAGTATCTTTAAGGAGTGCTCATTTCTATACTTTTCTATGAATTGAACCTTCTTCTCAATTGGAGTTAGAGCTATTTGACTGAAAATATGGAGATGCACTTTTTTAGGACTTCTTTCTCCTCGCGTAAACGAGCCATTTCCTTCTTCATTTTAGCGATATCTTCGTTAATGGTTACTTCACCATTATCAGTAGTAATCGTTCGATACTTCTTTATCCAAGAGTAAGTTGTTGGTTCACTGATACAATACTCTATTATTAAGTCTTTAACAGGTTTTCCACCTTCATAGAATTCTACAATCATCTTCTTAAATTCGACATCATATCTTTTCATACTGGACTTCCTCTCTTTATTGACTAATGTATTATACTGACTTTATATTTTCAAGTCCAGCATTAATTCTAACATCAAAGTGAGTATTATGTTCATTCAAAAAATAATATTGATTTAGATATAGGAGATAATATAACTTTTACAACTGTTCCATTTCATTTTTATAACGGACACCGATTACCTATTGTAGAATTAGGAGGTGATAATGAAGTTTTGTTAAATTTTAAAGATGGGAAAGAACATTTAATTGAGTGGGTAAATACAAATATTAAATAAATATGAGAAATAACTACTAGCAGTTTAGGGCAATTCTCTATGATAACAAGAGAGTTGCTCTTATTACATATATAATGAATTTTAGGTTCTTTGTCAAATGGTGTGGGTAAGAATTTTCATCCATAACCCTGACATAGTTTTGAGAGTGGTTTAGGTTAAGTACTTAAGCCACTTTTATTTTACAATGACCTTGTGTGATTAGTATTCGGTAAGCGTCAAAGCTACCGCTTGTTCGATGAGGGTGAGGTTCGGTATAATGGAATTGGTACCCTTCTAGTGGATAATCTCCAATTTATGCTGAAGAATATGGTACGAATTACTATTATAATCATCATGGTAACGTTTCAAAAATTGTACGACCCGGAATCAATAATGACACGGAAATCGAATATCATGAGGATGATGTAAATTTTGATGATAGTAACAACAATCATAAAATTAAATCCATAAAACAAGGGGATATCGAATACACGTCTGAATATGATGGAGTAGGACGGATTATTTCATCGATAAATCCAAACAACGTGAAACAAACATTTAAATATGATTCTTATGGAAATGTTTTAACGACACGAATAGGTGATTCAAATTGGTTTGAAATAAAAACGACCTATAGTCATTATGGAAATTACGTTGATAAAGTAGTAGATGAATTTGATAATATCATTGACTATAACTATAATCCAATTACAGGTCTATTGCAAAGTGTAATTGATCCCAAAGGAAATACTACTCATTACAATTACGATGCCATAGGTAGACTAATAGAAGTCGTAAAAGGTAATGCATCAGCTACTTATATTTATGAGCAGAATTTATTAAAAGAAATCCAAGTAAACGGATATACCATTCGACTTAATTATGATCAGTATAATCGTATATCATCCATCAATATCGGTAATTTTAGACTTGCACAATATCGATATGAAACAGAACTGGATCAATACGGAAATTTAATTGAAACAAATAAGTTAAAGGAACAAATATACGGAAATGGAGATAAAATTAAATTTGAATACGATGATGAAGATCGGATAAAAGCGGTATTTGTGAATAGTAGTACGATACCAAGATATGAGTATGAATACGATTCTTTAGGTAATATAGCTGTATATATTGACCATTGGAATAGCAAGACCTACTTTTATAACTATGATTTAGTCGGAAGATTACTCACTATAACTGATGAACAGAATAATTCAATTTCATATGAATATGATAAAGATTTAGGTCATTTAAATTTACTTACTTATAATTTGAATCATATCATTCGAAGCATTCATTATGACTATAATCTAGATACTGGGCAATACGATCAAACAAGTTATAATGTTAATGGAACAAATGTTATAAAAGATTATACTTATGATTCATTAGGAAGACTAGAACAGACGATAACCAATTATGGGTCAACCGAAATCGATCGAACAGTTTATGAATTCTTTGGTGGCTCAGAAGTCAAAAATGGTAATTCTTCAACACGGATTAAAAAGATTACTGTCAATGGTCGAAGTTATGAATTTACCTATGACAAAAATGGAAATATTACACGGATTAATGACAGCAAACGTGGTATTATTCAATATAAATATGACGTGCTCAACCAACTAATCCGTGAAGACAATCCTGTTGCAAATAGAACTTATGTCTATAAATATGATAATAATGGTAATATTACACGCTATGAATCTTATCAATATACGTTAAATGACAATATTACAACATCTGTCATCGATTGGATTGACTATTATTACTACTATGATACAGAATGGACGGATGTATTAACCGTATTTTCTGGAAGGTTACATGGACAGTATATTTATCAAGAGTACTATTATGATAACCAAGGAAATCCAAAAACTGGTTTAGGTGAATATAACAGAGATTATGTTTGGGAAGGCAGACAATTAGTACAAATTAATAGTAATATTTTTTATAAATATAATGATGCAGGGATACGGACAGAGAAAGTTGTTAATGGAGTTAAAACTGAATACATCGTAGTTGGTAATCGTGTAGTCTATGAGAAAAAAGGGAATGAAGTCATCTATTACACATATGATGTAGATGGAACAGTTATTAGTTTTAACTATAATGGTAATGAATATTTCTACACCCAAAACATTTTTAGTGATATAATTGAAATAAAAGATGAATACGGAATGGTCTTAGTCGAGTACGAATACGATGCATGGGG
>JAAYWZ010000016.1 GCA_012516175.1 Bacilli bacterium | reverse complement strand
TTTATTTTAACACAGGATGACTTCCTTTTCTATTTACACAAAATATTTTACACTATCTCTCAATTTAATGAACTATAATTAATTTTTATGTTTTAATTATGAATAGTAAATATTATAATTCATATTTGTAAACTTTTTCAATAAACCTCTTACATTTTCACCAAAAATAAGTTATATTTATTACTAACAAAAACTTGAGGTGATTTCGTTGAATGCGATTGAAGTAACAAATCTCGTAAAGCATTATCGAGATGTTAAAGCAGTTGATGATATTTCATTTACCATTAAAGAAGGGACGATATGTGGAATCCTTGGTCCTAATGGTAGTGGTAAAACAACTACTATCAAATGCATATGCAATATCATCATACCAGATCAAGGAGAAATAAAGTTACTTGGTAAAGATCATTATCAAGCATATAAATACATCTCAACATTATTTGAGGGCAATCGAAATCTGTATTGGCGCCTTACGCCAAGAGAGAACTTACGGTATTTTGCGGGGTTAAGAGGATTAGGAGGAAGAAAACTAGAAAATCAAATTGATGAGCTTTTAGAACGCTTTAATCTCCAAAGTAAGAGGAATGTTGTTGTTAATAACTTATCAAGAGGCATGCAACAGAAAGTAGCTATCGCCATGACTCTAATATCTAATACTGATATCGTTCTACTTGATGAACCCACTTTAGGATTAGATGTTCAAACTACTGTAGAAATAAAAAATATCCTTAGAAGTATCTCTAAGGATATGAAGAAAACAGTTCTTTTAAGTTCTCATGACATGCATCTAGTTCAAGATGTCTGTGAAGAAGTTATAGTAATAAATAAAGGTAAAGTAGTTGTCCAAGATAGAGTATCTAATCTTTTAGATATGTTTAGTAGGATGACTTATGAAATAGTCTTTCTAGAACATCTAACTGAAGAACTTAAAGATGAATTACAATCATTTAATAATAAATTCTACTTAATTAATGATTCTAAGATTGAACTTGATTTAGCAAGTTATGATGAAATATATTCGTTAGTTGATTATTTTAAAGAAAAAAATTTAACAATAAAAGAATTCAAACAAAAAGAAATAAACTTTGAACGGATCTACTTAGAATATACTAAGGAGGTGAACTAATGAAACAGTTATACTATATATTTAAAGTTTCATTAGATAAAGCCTTCAAAGAAACTATAAGATATCGCTTTAACTTCATCTCTCAAATAGCCACCTTCTATATTCTTTTCATGGCAATGTTTTATGGTCTCAAATCCTTTGGTGCTTATATGCGCGTTCCTAGTATTTATCTAAATGATACTTTAGAAGGTTTTGTAGCTGGTTACTTTGTTTGGACAATAATTGTTCTCGCCTATTCAGATATCGCCTACAGCATCATAAGAGATGCAATGCGTGGTACACTTGAACAATTGAGTATGCCCCCCATTGGTTTACATAATATACTTTTAATTAGGGGTATATGTAATTTACTGATAAACTTAATACTATCATCGATTGTGTTAGTATTAGCCATGCTATCAACAGGTTATTATTTAAAATTTAATATTTTAATGCTAATTATTTCGATTTTTGGAGGAATTCTAAGTCTCTTTGGTATTGGTTTAATCCTAGGTGGACTAGCTCTAATCTTTAAAAAGATCCAAACATTACTAAATATCATCCAATTCTTTGTATTAGCTTTAGTTATACCGGGATCAAATTCAAATATCTTAACTAATCTCTTGCCATTTCGTCCATCTATTAATATAATTTATAAGACGATGATTAGTGGTTATACTCTTAAAGATTTATCACTTCAAGATATTGGTTTTATGTTGGTAAATACAATACTGTACCTTATTCTAGGTATAGTAGTATTTAAGAGATGTGAAATAATCGCTAAAAAACGCGGACTTTTAGGACAATACTAATATAAGAAATGGAGTATTATATATGGCTGGATGGGACAATCTTTATAATCTTATTGCGCAGGAAATAATTCAAAGACAAGAAGAAGGATGTAATGTCACTGGATTCACAGAAAGACTAACAGAAGTTGGTAATAATGAAACTGAATTAATGAGGCTATATCATGAACTAATGAGTTTGCAAATTGATCCCTGTTTTCCCTTTAAAGAGCCTAATGATTTAGAAGAAATCAAAAAAGAGAGACCAAAAGATATTAACATAACTCTAAAACAGGATTTAACCCAAGAAGAATGGCTAGATAAATTCTATGGTGCTTGGTTAGGTAGATGCATTGGTTGTGCTTTAGGTAAACCTTTAGAATCTGGTAGTTTCATGTATGGAAAAAATGGTAACCCTGGTTGGTTAAATGTATATAAATGGTTTACTGGAGCTAATGCCTGGCCAATTAATTATTACACACCAGAATATTCTACCGCTAAAGATACAGATAACCTAAGACTTAGTCCTTACTATCGTAGTACAAGAGAACATATTAAATTCATGGAAACTGATGATGATATCCGCTATACAGTATTAGGATTACTAATGTTAGAGAATAAAGGTTTAGATTGGGATAGTTGGGATGTCGGAAAAATGTGGCATCGCCACTTACCTTTCCATTTAGTATGTACAGCAGAAACCCAAAGTTACCTTAACTTCGCGAATCTTACAAATCACAGAGAACGCATTAAACCCGAAAACTGGCAAGAGCAATTAGATTGGGTTCGAAGTTATTTAAACCCTTATCGTGAATGGATTGGTGCGCAAATCCGTGTTGATGGTTATGCGTATGGTGCAGGTGGTAATCCTGAACTAGCCGCTGAACTTGCTTATCGTGACGCTTCCTTCTCACATGTCAAGAATGGAATCTATGGTGCGATGTTCTTTGCGGCAGTTATCGCGAGTGCGTTTGTTGAAAATGATATTGAAAAGTTAATCCAAATTGGTTTAAGTAAGATTCCTAGTAATTGTCGTTTAAGTCACGATATTAAGAAAGCAGTAGAAATCGCGAAAAATGCCAAATCTGAACTAGAATTAGTAGAAAAAATATATGAAGAGTTTAAACATTATAATGCAGTTCATACCAACAACAATGCAGCATTATGTGTCGCAAGTTTAGTCTATGGTAATGGTGATTTTGAAAAATCAATCACTACCGCAGTCTTAGGTGGTTGGGATACTGATTGTAACGGTGCAACAGTAGGTTCAATTGTTGGGGCGATGATTGGTGCTAATAGTATTCCGCTAAACTGGAAAACACCACTCAATGACACACTATATTCAGAAATTAGTGGTTTTCATCCTATCAATATTAGCGAATGTGCAAGAAGAAGTTATGAAGTGTTTATGAAACTGAGAGATTTATAAAATATAAAAAAGTTTCCTATAAATGAGAAACAATTTAGGAAACTTTTTTATTTCTTTACTATCTAATCTACCTTATAGTGCAATTTTAGCCACTATTTCGCCATCTTCAGTTACTTGACCAGTCTCTTCAAAACCAACAGAAAGATAGAGTTTTCTTGCGACTTCGTTTTCTGGTAAATAACAGATATAAGCATAATTTGCTTTACCCAAAGGCATTAATTTGAGAAACTCGATTGCTGCTAGTATTGCTTCTTTACCATAGCCTTTGCCTTGATATTCTTTACCAATCATGAGCCGGCTAATTCCATAAAAAGCTTCGTTACATAATGGACTGACATTAGCTTCTTCATAATACATCATAATAAAGCCAATTACTTGCTTATCATGATAAATCGCATAAGGCATGGGAGGAATCCTATCATTTCTCAGTGCTACATAGGCTTCAGCTAAACTATATAGATTCGAAGAAATAAACTCTTTTTGTGATTCATGGGGTTGTAATTTGATAACTTGGATAAAATTATCCCAAGTTATAGGTTGTAATATTATCATTATTCCTCCAATAATTATTACTAAATTTAGTTTTCTTGATTACATTCAATTATTATTGCACCTTTTCGATCCTTTTATAAAAGACCAAACCGAAAGCGCAATGAGAAGTACTGCCACAATAATTTGCACAATCAATAACCAAATGACTTGATATTTAGTTGATGCGTTTAAGACGATTAAAATGGAATTGACAATTATTAAAATAAATAATAAATCTTTCATCACATTATCTCCCTATACTTACTTATTCAGTTAGTTTAAAAATGAGATTATACTTACTTTTATAGTCTTTTAACCGATCTACTAATAACTTATTTTTAGGTATTTCTAAACTTTCTAATGTTTCATCTTCATAAATCTGATAAGTAATGATAATCTTATGCTTTTCAATCATTATGCTTTTTATATCATCCCAAAAGAAGAGGATGTGAAATCTTCCTTTAGCATAGCCTAAACCTTCTTTACTGATAATGAAACTTCTTTTCCACGCATCACCAAAGAGTCTTGGATAAATGAATAGTAATGAAGGTATAACAATAAAATTTCCAACAGTAAGTCCTAATGATTGATTTTGACCCTTAAGCGCGACGATTAATGAGATGCAAATACCTGCTAACATCATAACGAAGATAAATAAACATTTTTCGATGAGTAAATGCCAATTATAGTGCCACATTTCGGTTGATTGCAAGATTTCCTTATAGTTTTCTTGTTCTGCTTCAAGTCTCTCGGTATTAATCTTAAAACCTAAAAACCGTTCTAATAATTTAATTACTAACGCATTTACTTCTACAAAAACACCTTCCCATAATTCTTCCTTAAATGGTTCTTCGCCTAAGGCAATAAAATCATCAACAAACTCTGCTGCCTTAATACTTTCCCAAGGAATAACATCGATATCATCTAACACTAATCCTTCGTCAGTGAATGTGATTGTATTACCCTCCGTCATCACATTATAGAGATTAGTTCTATACCATTTAACTTGCAAAGGATTTAACTCTTCAATTGGTTTTTGTAGTTCTCGTTCTAAGATTTCTTGCGGTAAATTCAGATACCTTCTCCTACCCCATATGATTAACCCTAAAACAATAATAAAGTTAATCAATCCTAACCCAAGTAAAATGATACTTATGATTAACTGATGGGATTTTATATCATCTGGAAAGAAGATTACTCCTAAAATCAGAAGTGTTAAACTAATGATTAAAGATGTATATACTCCAGTTAAATATACTTTCTTGAAAGTTTCTGGTGCTAATTTTTTCATATTCATCACCTAAATAATAAAGAACCATAGTGGTTCCTTTTGTTCTATCTATTATGGGAATCAATAATGATGGTTACTGGCCCATCATTAATCAATGCTACTTTCATTTCAGCTCCAAAAATACCTGTTTCAACATGCAAATTATACTTTTTTCGCAAAATGTCATTAAATGCATCATATAATTTAATTGCTTGCTCAGGTCTAGCTGATTCAATGAAACTAGGTCGATTTCCTTTTGAAACATCACCATATAAAGTAAATTGTGAAATCGATAAGATACTGCCACCAACATCATGGATGGAAAGATTCATTTTTTGATTTTCATCTTCAAAGACTCTTAGGTTACTTACCTTTCTCGCACAATACTCAACATCTTCTATTGCATCTGTATGGGTAAAAGCGACTAGTAACAGGAACCCTTGCTTAATCTTACCGATTACTTCATTGTTGACGGTAACGCTAGCTTCTTTGGTTCTTTGGACAACAACCCGCAATTATTTTGCCATCCTTTCCACAAAGTAAATATCTTTTACCTTTTTTAGATTAGTAACTAGATTATTAAGTTTTATCGTATCTTCTATTAACACTTTTATCTTAATATTAGCCATACTCTCTTTATTCACATTGGCTGATACTCCAATTAAGTTCACATTCAACGCATTAATCGCATTGATAACATCCATCAAGAGATTATTGCGGTTAAAACCAGTAAGAACTAAGTCCAATTCATATTTCTTACCATCACGATTATTAGCCCAATATACATCAATTACTCTTTCTCTTTCACTATCGGTAATATTACGACAGTCAGCTCGGTGTACTGTAATACCTTTACCTTTTGTTACATAACCGATAATCGCATCACCTGGTATAGGGTTACAACACTTAGATATTTTAACATGGGGATTATCTAAGCCTTCCACGATGATACCAGTCTCACTAGTTCTATTTAGCCTAAACTTATCTGATACTTTATCTTCAGCGAAGGCTTCGAGTATCGCTTTTATATCTAAACCAGGTTTATCTTCTTCAAGTTTTTGTAAGATTTGCTGGATACTTACTGTTTTCTTACCAACCGCATAATATAAATCTTCAAGATTATTTATGCCTTGTTTCCTAAACTTCTTGAGATATTGTTCACTACCTAAAGTATCACTAATATTAGGTACTCTACCTTCTAAGGCTCTAGTTACTTGTTCTTTACCTTGTTCGATAATTAGACTACGATTTTGTTTATTATAAAACTGTTTAATCTTATTCTTCGCATGTTGCGTCTTTACAATCTTTAACCAATCTTCACTAGGTCCATATGATTGTTTAGATGTTTTAATTTCAACAACATCACCTGTTTTAAGCTCATATGTTAAGGGTACAATGCGACCATTTACGATAGCCCCAACAGTCTTATTACCTACTTCTGTATGAATCCGATAGGCGAAGTCAAGTGGTGTTGCCCCTTGTGGTAAATCAAGAACATCACCTTGCGGGGTATAGACATAAACATTGGCGGAGAAGATATCATCTTTCATTAATTCAACAATATCTTCAGCATCATCATCGTTTTCAGAGTATTCCACCATCTTCTTGTACCATTTGAGTTTCTTTTGGATTTCATGTTGTTCCTGTTCAGCGGTGATATTAAGATTTTCCTTATAAGCCCAGTGGGCTGCTACCCCGAATTCAGCGACATTATCCATCTCGTAAGTACGAATTTGAACTTCAAAAATCTTTCCATTAGGCCCAATTACAGTTGTATGGAGCGATTGATACATATTTGGTTTGGGCATGGCAATATAGTCTTTAATTCGGGTAGGGATGGGTTTAAAATTGGCATGAATAATCCCTAATACATGGTAACAAGTAGCTTCATCATTGACGATTATTCTTAGTGCCAAGAGGTCAAAGATTTCAGAAAACTCTTTATGTTTTTCGCGCATCTTCTTATGAACACTATAAATATTCTTAACTCTACCCTTAATATCAAATTCAATATTCGCTTCCTTTAAAAGTGCGGAGATATGTTCAATCATGTTTTGAATATCTTGTTCCCGCTCTTTTTGCTTCTCATTGATGAGACCCGCAATATAATAGTACTCATCGGGATCAAGATAGCGTAAAGCCCGATCTTCTAATTCTGACTTTAAGCGATACATCCCGAGACGGTGGGCTATAGGGACAAAAATCTCCAAGGTTTCCTTGCTGATTTGGACTTGTTTCTCTTTTGGCATGTATTTAAGCGTGCGCATATTATGTAGTCTATCCGCTAATTTAATAATAATTACCCGGATATCCTTTGCCATCGCGATGAACATCTTCTGGTGATTTCTTGCTTGTTCTTGTTCCTTGGAGACATATTTTAATTGACCTAATTTTGATACCCCATCAACTAATGAGGCAATTTCTTCACCAAATTCCTGGACCATTTCCTCATAAGTTACCCTGGTATCTTCTAAAACATCATGGAGTAGACCGGCGGCGATTGTAGTCGGACCAGCACGAAAAGTGGTTAGAATTAACGCCACTTCCAGTGGATGCATAATATAGGGTTCGCCTGACCGGCGAAATTGCTCATGATGTTTTTCTTCAGCATAAAGAAACGCTTTTTCAATTAATTTTAAGTTTTCTGATTTAGTTATATATGTTTTGGCACTTTCCATTAATTGTTCAAATTTCAATCTTATTTCCGACATACAATTCACCACCTTTCTATATGAGTTAAAATATATTATTTATATTATAC
>JAAYWZ010000015.1 GCA_012516175.1 Bacilli bacterium | reverse complement strand
GTAAAGAGATTATGCTATAATTAAATGTGTTTAGAAATAAGGTGGTGATGAATATGGATTCGTACCCGTCGCATAAGTACCTAAACTTAATACAAGAATTAAATATTATCGAGAACCATATTCATCAAGTGGTGTGGTTCTCCTGAAGAAGGAGGTTTTTGACATGAAAGAACAATTACTAGAATTACTTGAGAAAAAAGAATTTCTACACATCCGCGAACTACTCTTAGAAATGAATGATGTTAATATCGCTGAAGTTTTAGAAGAACTCGATACCAATAATCAATTAGTTATATTTAGAATCTTACCAAAAGACACCGCAGTATTAGTATTCTCCTATCTCTCAACCGACACGCAAGAAAAGATTATTCAAGCCATTACTGATAAGGAAGTAAAGACGCTTATTGATGAATTGTATTTTGACGATATGATTGACCTACTCGAAGAAATGCCTGCTAATATCGTCAAGAAGATTTTACGTAATGTTTCTGAAGAAGAACGACCTTTAGTTAATCAATTTTTAAGATATCCTGAAAACTCTGCTGGTAGCTTAATGACGATTGAGTACGTTGACTTAAAACGGGATATTACAGTAAAGGATGCTCTTCTAAAAATAAAACGAACAGGGTTAGAAAAAGAAACGATTTATACTTGTTACGTTATTGATCAAAACCGCAAACTTGAAGGTATTGTATCATTAAGAGAATTAGTTGTAAGTAATGATGAATTATTAATTTCTGATATCATGACTACTGATGTGGTATATGTAAATACCCATGATGACCAAGAAGAAATTGCGAACCTTTTCAAGAAGTATGGTTTCTTAGCTTTACCAGTTGTTGATACAGAAAAGCGTTTGGTCGGTATTATTACCTTTGACGATATCATTAATGTTATCGAAGAAGAAAGCACTGAAGATATTTACAAGATGGCCGCAATCGTCCCAAGTGAAGAATCCTATATAGATTCGGGAGTCTTGCATCTTGCCAAAAACCGAATTACTTGGTTATTATTTTTAATGGTTTCAGCCACCTTCACTGGTTACATCATCCGTAATTACGAAGCAACCCTATCCTCAGAAGTTATCCTCGCTTCCTTTATCCCGATGCTCATGGATACCGCTGGAAATGCAGGTAGCCAAGCTTCAACCTTGATTATTCGGGGATTATCATTAGGTGAAGTTAAAATAAAAGATTTCTTTAAAATTATCTTTAAAGAATTTAGAGTTAGTTTAATAGTTGGTGTAATTCTATCTTCAATTAATCTTATTAGAATTATGATTATAGATAAAACTAGTTTTAGTATTGCATTAACTGTAGCATTATCACTTTATATCACAATCATCTTTGCGAAAATCTTCGGTGGGATGCTTCCCATAATTGCTAGTAAATTAAAATTGGACCCAGCGATTATGGCGAGCCCACTAATAACAACAATCGTTGATGCGATTTCTCTCTTAGTTTATTTCCAACTAGCATCTTTAATCTTAGGTATTTAATATTTTATAAGTAATAAAATAACACTTAATTTAAGAGTATATTAACCTAATAGACCTTTTCTAAGTTGTTTAACTTAGAAAAGGTTTTTTATACTCAACTTATTTACGTGATTTATAAGCTATACAAATATGATTGCTTTATTAGTATATTCAATTAAAATAAACTAAATTACCTTATGTAAGGCCTATTTTTTTATCTTAGAGTATTTCTTTAATTCTGTTAATTAATAATTCAGCCATCTTTTTATGGGTTTTCTTACTTGGGTGGTAGCTTACTCCATATCCATCAGCATAAGTATGATGGGGATATTCTAAGTAATAGACCTTATTGTCATTATTTTGCTTAAAATAATTTACCACTTCTTGGACATAATCACTTAGATGGGTTAAAGATTTACCTGTAACACATGGTCCAACGGTACAGATGAATTTCGTATTTTGATAATATACTTTTAAGCGTTTGATTAATTCAATATATGCCTTAACAAATGGTTCTTTATCAGGAGTATAACCAACACTAAAATCATTAGTGCCAAGATTAATCACTACCATATCAGGTATCCACTTGTGGAAATCCCATAACTCAGTAGACAAGGGGGTTATTTTATCAAGCATTTCTGGCATTAAAGGTACTTGGTTGTCATTATAATTCCTGATTAAACCATGACCGCTACAAGCGATAATGTGATATTCCGCATTTAATGCTTTTGCGGTAAGGAAACAATAGGTATCAGCCGCATTATCATATTGCGGATCATAGGCTAGTTTTAATACTTCTTCAGTAGAAAACTCAGTTGAATCTACACCATATCCAGCACTAATAGAATCACCGATAAATTCGATTTTTAGGTCATATTGTACCTTATCAGAAACGATGATTTCACCATCATAGATAATTAAATCGATTAATTCTGTACAACCAATATTGTATTCTGTACGTTTAATTAATTCTATTGTATGTACATCTAAAGGTAAATCTTTAACTAAATCTACCTCAGTATAATCCTTAATATTTAACTTCTTATTTGTAACAACCTCATCTACTTTCACGATAAAATAATCATTTCCTGTTGATTTAAATACCCCTCTTACTCCTGTCCCATAAAATTTAAAAGTGATCGTACACCCACTCCAAGCTAATCTTACTCTTTCACCTAAATCAAATCTACCATTAGTATAAATAATATAAGGATTTATAATAATCAGTCCTTTCAAATAATCTAAATATATCCTATACGTTAATTAATAATAAATCAAGCATAGTTTGTAAATATATTTATGAGGTCAATACATGTTTAATAAACTCTATAAACTAATTATTACGTAGGTTAATATTAATAACCTACCTATGCATTAGTTATCATTCTTATCCAAATGGTAAGACCAACAGTCCCCTTAACAGAACCTTTATGAATCTTTGGCTAACCAGTTTTGTATCGATAGTGGCTTATTCAGTATTATACTATATCAACATAAAACAAATTGAATCTTCAAGACATTTCCTTATTAACCTTGGTATTACCCTACTATATCTGTATTAGAATTCATGTTTGCGTTAATCTTTAAGTTTATTACTTAGTAAAAAAGAACTATCCACCGATAGTTCTTTTGACTTTGATTAAGCTACTTTTTCAATTTGATATAATACTTCATCATCATTTCCAGTAATCGTTAATTTGAAATCATATTTAATATAACTAAAGATAAATCCGTCATCTGTAGTTCTACCCTCACAGAATTCCCTGTACCATTCTAGAACTTGATCTTTATCATATTCACTTGACTTAATTATAACCTTATCTTCATGAAACACAAATTTAGTTTTACTTTCCTTCGCATAATCAAAGGGGAAGGTAAAGATGTATTCAAAATTACCCTTGATTTCCGCATACTGACTGTTAACGAGGAAGAGTTGGAAATAACGGGTATTGACTACATATTTTACAATTACACCATCATTAGTATTAAAAGTGATTATTTTCCCATCTTTTTTATCTTCATACTCAGAGATAATGTGATGGTGCTCTTTAATATATTGGAGGATTTCTTCATCACGATCTTTATCTTTAATATATTTCATTGGCCAGATTTCCTTCTTTTGACCAATACCATAATCAGGGTAGATAACAGTAAACTCTTCTTCAGACGCAAAGATTAAGAAAGTGACTTCTTCATCTTCATAATCGCCATAAGTCGCTACATAAGATAGTTTAAGTTCAGTGGTTTTGTATTCAATGGGTTTCCGAAAACAACTAGTGAGTAATAGCCCAACACTGATGATTAATAATAAACCTAGTATTCTTTTATGCATTCGTTTTTCTCCTAACTTCTTTAAATCCTTTTTTATTATAACTGATTATTTACCTTATTACTACCAATACAACTATTAGTTGAGAAAAAATCAACTAAAAGTAGTAAAAAAATCGTCAATTCAACTACTAGTCGCTAGAGTTTTATTGTGATTTCACATATAATGATAACCAAAGGAGGTAAGAAAATGATTAAAAACTTTGGTTCAAAACTAAGCGAATTACGCAAACGTAAAGGTTATACCCAAGAAGAATTAGCGGATATACTTGGAGTCAGTGCTCAAGCAGTATCAAAATGGGAAAATGATTTATCCTACCCTGATATTACATTATTACCAGAAATCGCCCAATTATTTAATGTTAGTCTTGACGAACTATTAAATGATAAGGCACCAGAAACAGTATTAGTTCCCGAACAAGAAAAGAAGGATTTAAACCAAATGGTTCTCCGTATTGTTGTTAACAGTAATGATGGAGATAAGGTAAAAGTCAATCTACCAATGAGCTTAATAAAACTCGGTTTAGAAATCGGAATGCAGATGCCACAAGTATCTAATAATGAATCGCTAAAGAATATCGACTTCAAACAAATCTTGAATCTCGTCGAAAGTGGCGTTATTGGTAAAATCGTTGAAGTAGAAAGCGCAGATGGAGATTTTATTGAAATAATTGTTGAGTAGTTATGAAGTTAACAATAAAACCCGAAAATAAACGTCGCTTTACCCTCTTCATTCCAATGTTTCTAATCGCGAATTCACTAACTTATAAGCTCATAAATAGATACGTAAAAGTTGAGGGTTTAGATAACCAGTATCTAGTTATATTATTAAAAGAATTAAAAAAATTGCGCAAAATTCATAAGGGGTTAGAACTTGTTCGGGTTGAACAAAATAATGAATTGATTGTGTCCATAAAATTATAAGAGCTCTCTTTGGAGCTCTTATTTTATTTCTGGCGATTAGTATAAGAT
>JAAYWZ010000014.1 GCA_012516175.1 Bacilli bacterium | reverse complement strand
GTATTTTAATGTAAAATATACGTAAAGAAGGAGAAAAGGAGGCGCGCGCAATGAAAAAAATGAGAACTCTAATTCTTTCAGTACTAGTTGTTTTAACATTATTCTTAGCCTTAAACTTTACAAACACTACAATTTTAGGTGGTATAGATAAAATTCCATTACCCTTTGATCCTGAAGCAACTAACTATGTAATTTGGCTCAAATAGTGTTTCAAAAGTTTAAGGAGAAAATACTATTTCATATCGGTACCTTATATAACATATTTAACCCCTAGAAAGACAGACCTTAATTTAGCTTAAGGTCTGTCTTTTTAAACTTGTTTTTGTTAAATAACGCCAAAAATTGAAAATAAATCAATATTTTTGGTATAATATTATGATAAAAACCTTTTTATTCTAGGTGATAATTAATGGGGCGCTTACCAATTGATATAAAGAAGAAACTCGGATATATAATACGAGTAGAACGCACGATAAAGTCTGATAAGCAAAAGTCGAAAACTAATTCTAAGGACAACCCTTATTCAAAGGAAAACTTTTGTAAGGGGATATGTCATTATCATACACTAAATAAGTTAGAAAAAGATTATGTGAATGATAGTAAGGTATATTTAGAGTTATTAGATAAATTAAGTTGTTCATTTAAGGTAAGTATAAATGAACATCGTGTTTTAATGAACACTCTTAATTATCTATTACTAAAATTACTTCAAGCTATGGAGTATATTGATGATGGCCTCTTAGAAAACTTGATTAATGAACTGAATACTCTTAATTATCAACAAGATTGTATCGCTTATTATTATGTAAAACTAATTGAAGTAGCTTATAATTCTCAAATTTTAAAAAGAATTAATGAAGAAGAATTGAATAGAATCATGTTGATGAAAGATCTTTTTGATGATTTATTCCAAGGCTTATATAACCATGTTATTGGTTTATACTATATGAATAATTTAGAATTACTACTGGCTGAAGAATACCTTACAAATGCCAAAATCATCTACCAATTGCATAATATAAGTAAGGGTCTTATCAATACCAATTTTATCAGTCTATATATGCTAAAAAAAGATTATATAAACATGGTTAATCTATGCCTTGAAATGGAAACTTACTATTTACAAACAAGGAATATTCATCGCTTATTTCATGTTTATGATACTTTGGCTAATTATTTTATGTTGATATATTCATATAAAAAGGCTTATAACTATCATATAAATCGAAAAGAACTAATGGAGAAAGAAGAACCTTTACATCGTTACCAATACTCAGTTAATTATAATTGGGGATTAAGTTTGATTGTCAATCATCGATTCAGCGATGCTTATGAATACCTTTTAAATGCATATGAGTCTTGTCCATTTAATAACCTAAAACTTAGAATTTTAAATGCTTTACTATTTATTATGGTTAAGTTAAATTTTAATGAAGACATCATTAAAAACTATGTTCAACAAGGAAAAACTTATGTAAATGATGCAATAGAAGGAGATCAAATAATCTTTAAATATTTTGAGTTTAAATATGAAAATAATCAATATTATCGGAAATATGCCACGACAAAGTTGTTGCCATTTATGTTAGCAGAACCGCGCAGAATAGATTTCACAATCATGTTATTTGAGGATTTGTACGATTAGAGGAAGTGTCTATGGAAATCAAATGTTATTCCTTATCAACACCTTTGAAAAAAAGATTAGGTAAATTAATTAAACTATTAAGGCAGTTCTATTTTGATGAAGCACGCAAAGAAAATGGTAATGAGCAGAATCCTTACACTAAGTTAAATTTTTGTAAGGATATTTGCCATTACCACACTTTAACAAAATTAGAGAATGAATATGTAAGAGAAGATTATGTTTATCATCAGTTATTAGATCGTTTAGATCTAAGGTTTCAGGTTCGTGAAGAAGTTCATGATGCGAATATGGTGGTAGTTAGAAAACTAGCCTTTCAATACTTAGATTCCTTAGAATATTTTGAAGATAAGTATCAAGAAGAAATTTATATTAATTTATTAGAGGTTAAGAATGATTGCTTGGCAAGTCTTCATTTAGAGGTTTTAAACTTTTCATATGAAGTGTTCTATAAATTTCAAATTAATAAGAACCTTATAAGTAAATTCGAAAAACTCCTTGATGTTTTTGATGATATCTTCCGAGGAATTATCTACTTAACAATTGGTTATAGTTACTATCGGCAAATTGAACTAAAAACAGCCGAAAAATATTACTTGAAAGCAATTGAAATATTCCAAACTTATAAGTTAAGTATAGGATTAATCTATTTCCCTTTAGTAAATTTATATATCGAAATGAAAAACTATTACGATGCACTACAAATCTGCAATGTTTTAGAAGAATATTATATTAAAACCAGCAATCGTAACCGATTACTAATCGTTTATTTATGTTTAATCGATTATTATTTGTTTATTAACTCTCTAGAATTTGCACGGAAATACACTGATGAACTTGAAGTTTTACTAAATCCTAATGATCACTACTATATGTGGATTTTAAATTGTAAGTGGGGAAACTATGAACTCCGCAACTACCGAGAACAGCAAGCTTTGGTTTATTATAAGAAAGCCTATAGTATTTGCGAAAATAAAGATCGTAAACTGATGATTATAAACAGGATATTAATCTGTTTAAGTTTATTAAAAGCCCCCATAGAAGAGTTAAATGATTATTTGAATGAAGGATATAATTATTATTTATATGCGAGTGATTTAGAGAAAAAATTTTTCACTTATTTTATAAATAAAATTAATAACCGACCTCAATATTATAAATATGTCCATGAATCAATCCTACCTCAGATTAAAGATCAAATTAAATACAATGTTATCACCTTGTTTTTTTATCGTGATATGTACATTAAATGAGTTTATTCGCACATTTATATCATAATGTCTAAAATTATTATAAAAAAAATATAAATTTGTCAAAAAATGAGAAAAATTCTAATCTTATTTATATATTTTGTCACATAATATTACATTTGTACTATAATAAATCTGGGGTATAGGTGCGGTATTAATAGTATTT
>JAAYWZ010000013.1 GCA_012516175.1 Bacilli bacterium | reverse complement strand
TTTTTAATAATTTATTATTTATTTCTAGTTAGTAACTAAGTTAGAATGATAATTAATGTGTAATTTACTAGTAATAGTTTAGTTATTTATTTACATCTTAAGTGGTATTTGTTATAATCAAAGGGAAAGTTTAAAAATCGCTTACATATTACTTGGGAAATAAAAGAGTTATTGCTTATCACAATAACTATATTTTATCGAAAATATCGAAACCG
This sequence comes from Bacilli bacterium, assembly GCA_012516175.1. Classification (GTDB taxonomy): domain Bacteria; phylum Bacillota_I; class Bacilli_A; order Haloplasmatales; family Haloplasmataceae; genus JAAZCR01. The sequence continues at coordinate 16,940 of JAAYWZ010000013.1, read as the reverse complement.
GTTTCGATAAGTTAGAGAGGTATTTGCATGAAAAAAAGACCACATATAGTTATTTTTAATCCTGATCAATTTCGTGTTGATGCCCTAGGTCATTTGGGTAATGAAGCAGCTGTGACTCCTAATCTTGATCGATTAGTGGAAACAGATGCCGTCTCATTTCAAAATGCTTTCTGTCAGAATCCTGTTTGTACTCCTAGTCGCTGTAGTTTTATGAGCGGTTGGTATCCGCATGTAAGAGGTCACAGAACAATCTTCCATATGTTACAGGATGATGAACGTGTACTTTTAAGAGATCTTAAAGAAGATGGTTACTTTGTCTTTTGGGCTGGTAAAAATGATTTAGTACCTGCGGAAAACTCTTTTGATAAGTATTGTAATGTGAAATATCAACCAAAAAGACAAGTCAGGAAAATCTGGAAAGCTTTTGAGAAAGCACGTGGTGAAATTACAGGAGATAACTATTACTCATTTTATGTAGGTAAAATTGATAAAGGTGAAGCGGACCATTTCCATGATGATGATTGGGAAAATGTCTATGGGGCACTCGAATTTATTAAAATTGCTCCTAAAGATCAACCCTTCTGTATCTATTTGCCACTCGTATATCCCCATCCACCTTATGCAGTGGAAGACCCATGGTATAGTATGATTGATCGTAATAAAGTACCAGATCGCATTCCAACCCCTGTTGATTGGTCGAAGAAACCCAAAATGCTGAAAGGTATTTATGAAAGACAGAATTTACAGAACTGGACGGAAGATAGGTGGAAGGAACTACAAGCCACTTATCTTGGAATGTGTGCGCGGGTGGATCATCAGTTTGGTTTAATTATTCAAGCGTTAAAAGATGCAGGAGTTTATGATGATACCGCCATTTTCTTCTTTAGCGATCATGGTGACTTTACTGGGGATTATGGTTTAGTAGAAAAAACGCAAAACACCTTTGAAGATAGCTTAACAAATGTCCCCTTTATCTTTAAACCACCTAAAGACTATCCAGTGAAACCAGGGATTAGCGATGCCTTGGTAGAACTCATTGATTTCCCCGCTACGGTTGAAGCATTGACAGGTATTGTACCTAAACATACCCACTTTGGCAAATCACTACTTCCTCTTGTCACTGGTGAAAAGACAGATCATCGTGATGCGGTATTCTGTGAAGGTGGTAGATTATTTGGGGAAACTCATTGTATGGAACTTGAAGCGAACATCACGCCACAAAGCCCTTATTGGCCGCGTGTTGGTTTACAGTATCAAGAAACAGGGGAACACACGAAAGCGGTAATGATTCGCACTAAAGAGTATAAGTATGTCATGCGTTTATATGAACAAGATGAATTCTATGATTTAGTCAAGGATCCACAAGAATTAAATAACGAAATCGATAACCCTGAATATCAGCATATTATTCTTTCATTAAAAGAAAGGCTACTAAGGTTCTTTCTTGAAACAGGAGATGTAGTACCCCATAAACCCAATAAAAGATCGTAATGGAGGTTTACTTATGAACACTTTAACTCTAAAAGAACGCAATATTCCTTTATATGAAGATTTCGATGTAATTGTTGTTGGTGGAGGGCCTGCTGGTTGTACAGCAGCGATTTCCGCTGCTCGCGAAGGAGCTAAAACCCTCCTAATCGAGGCAACTACTGCCCTTGGAGGAATGGGGACAAATGGTTTAGTACCATCATGGTGTCCATTTTGGGACGGAGAAAAGATTATTTACCGGGGTCTTGCTGAAGAGGTTTTTACTCGTGCCAAAGCAGGTATTAAACATGTTAAACAAGATGCATTGAGTTGGGTAGAAATTGACCCAGAGCACCTTAAACGTGTATATGATGATCTGATGATTGAATATGGTGTCACTGTGCTCTTTAGCACGATGTTATGTGCTACTGAAGTCAATGAGAATGGTAGAGTTGAAGCCATCATCGTCAGCAACAAGGCTGGGCTTACAGCATATAAAGCTAAGGTCTATGTTGACTGTACAGGCGATGCTGACTTAGTTGCCTTCTCAGGAGGTGAATTTGTTAAAGGTGATGATGTAACAGGAGAAATGCAAGCTGTTACCCATTGTTTTATCTTAAGTAATGTGGACACTTATGGTTATGTTTTTGGACCATGGTTAAATCCTAAAAATCCTGATAGTCCAGTTCATAAAATCGAAGCGTCTGGCAAGTATCATTTATTAGATAAACATGTATGTGCCAAACTAATTGGACCAGGAAGTGTTGGCTTTAACGCTGGGCATATGAATGAAGTTGATAATACCGATCCATATAGCACATCTAAAGCATATATGACTGGCAGGAAAATTGCGAAGCAGTATCGTGATGCTTTGGCAGAATTCCATCCCGAAGCATTTGGTAATGCCTTCTTAGTAAATACTGCCACTTTACTTGGAGTTAGGGAAACGCGAAGGATTGTCGGTGATTACACTTTAACTCTAGAAGATTACGCTGAAAGACGAAATTTCCCGGATGAGATTTGTCGGAACTCTTATTATCTTGATATACATAATCCAACTAATTTACCTGAAGATGAACTCGCACGCCGCTTAGAGCGGTTGGAAAAAGTTCAACAATATAAACGGGGCGAATCCCATGGCATTCCATACCGTTGTCTTGTACCACGGTCTTTAGAAAATGTCCTTGTTGCTGGTCGGACCATTTCTGTCGAACGAGTTGTCCAAGGCAGTATCAGGGTCATGCCAGTATGTCTCGCAATGGGTGAAGCAGCGGGTATGGCAGCAGCCCATGCACTTAATTGTGATAATAATGTACATAAAGTTGATATTGATAGATTAAGACGACGTTTAAAAGAAGAAAATGTTTATATTTTATAGGTGGTAAATGTGAGAAGATTTATATTAATAGTATCATTTATCAGTTTACTAGTAATTAGTGGCTGTATAAACTCGAATAAAACAACAACTACAACATCAAATAATACTACTGATACAACAACAACGGAAGAATTTACGACAATCATCAAAGATATTCATGATTCAGACGACTTAACAGAAGAACGGAGTAAAGCTGAAAACAAAAATAATACGATTATCATCGATAATCGTAATGAGGAATTCACTTATACTCGAGCACTACTTAAAACTGCTAATGATAAAAGTAGTTTTATCGGTGATGATTATATCATAAGTGACGGTACAAGTAATTTTTCCGCCCGTTGGACTCCTAATATTGAAAAAGCAGGTTACTATAAAATCTATATCCTATGGCCTAATTATGATAATCAAGAGTATCTCAATGTTGAAGTAGTTTATGAAGGTGGCAATAATACTGACCAAACCAAAATCTTTAACCAACAATATAATGCTGGTTATTGGGTCTATGTTGGAAATTACTATTTAACCATTGGTACGGATAATTATGTTAGTGTAAAAGGCACCGATGGTAAAGTGTATGCAATTGATAGTGTAATGTTTGAGTTATCGGTAGAAATAAAAGAGTTAAGAACAGAACCCCAATTAAGGAAATTTGAAGATGTTATTACTCCCACTGAAGTTCGGATTGTAAGAGAACAAAACGGAGCTTTCTACCTAACAATTAATGGAGAGAAGTTCTATGGTAAAGGGGTAGCTGATATCGCTGAGTTTGATTTAATGGTTGAAGCCGGTATCAACATGGCAAGAGTTTATAGTGTTAATAATTTATCAGGTGGTATTCTTGATAAAGCCCAAGAATTGGGCATAAAAATAGTTGTTGGGATCTGGCTCAATAAAGAATCAGCTCAATTTAATTACCGCGATAACCCTGAAAGAGTTCGGGAACAGTTTAATCGCATTGTTGAAGAGGTAAATCAATATAAGGGTCATCCAGCCATCCTAGCTTGGGCAATTGGTAATGAAGTTGACCCAGTGACAGCTGTTAGTCCTGAACACATTTATCGGGCAATGAATGATATCGCTCGTTATATCCATGAGGTTGACCCCTTCCATCCTACAATGTCCGTTATCGCTTCGGCTAATCAGACTAAAATGATGGGGATTAATCGCTTTGCGCCCCATATCGATATCATGGGTGTCAATAATTACGCTAATATTCATACTGCTCATGAGAAAATCACTTATGTCTGGAAAGGTCCATATATGATTGGGGAGTATGCGATTGATCAACCCATGCAAACAAAAGAAATGACTGCATGGGGGGCCATTATTGAGCCAAATGACAAGGAAAAAATGACTACCTACTCCAATAGATATTTAGAAAACATCTATCGTTATCGAGATGCCAATAATGTTGGTTCCTTCGTGTTTAAAGGTGCTGGTGCTTTCCGAGTAACACATACATGGTATAACTTAATTATCGATGGTAAGAAGACACCTACTTATTATGCGATGAAAGCTGCATGGACAGGCGAAGAAATTCCAGTGAATATCCCAATAATCTTCAGAGCAACGATTGATGGTTATACGAAGTATCAAAATGTTACTGTTGAACAAGGAACCAAACATTTAATTGAACTTAATATGGAAAACGCTGAGGGAGAAAACTTAACCTTCAAATATGAAGTAAGACGAGAAGTTGGACTCGAAGTTGATTATGCACCCGGAGTTATTAGAGATGTGATATTTGAAGAAGTACCAGGAGATCAACATAAAATGTACTTTACCGCTCCTTTAGAACCTGGTTATTATCGCTTATTCATCTATGCTACGAATGATCGAGACCAAATAACCACATATAATATTCCTTTCCAAGTAACAGGTGAACCATTTGTCCTTGAAGAACAAGAAGGTTTTACTTCTTTAGATCGAAATAGTTCAGAGTTTTCCATTATCAGTGGTAATTGGAAAGACAGTTCCAACATCTATTACAAAGGAGAAAAGGTACTCTACTCTAATGATACTAATGCGATGCTAGAAATTAAACCAAAGCTATCTTCTGGTAGATATAAGTTATATTTCTATAACACCAGTGAAGGCTTAAGTAAATATGATGAAACAGAAATATTAATCGAGATTAACTTTAAGAATAACCAAAAACAAACCTTTACTTTCTTCCCTGTCCAATCGAAAAGTGGTTGGAACTTTATCGAAGAGTTTGATTTTTCCGAAGTAGAAGCAATCCGCATTATGAAGTTAACAGATACAGGCAAGGCTATTAGAGTAGCTGCTTTTGGATTCTTACCTATAGAATGATATAAAGAAGGGATGGTAAATATGTATAAGTTTACAAGAGAAATTCCAATTGATGATTCATATGATGTTATTGTTGTTGGAGGAGGACCTGCAGGTTGCACAGCAGCAGCAGCTAGTGCTCGTGAAGGTTCCAAAACCTTACTTATTGAACAAACCAGTGCTTTAGGTGGCATGGGGACAAATGGTTTAGTTCCTGCCTGGTGTCCTTTTTCTGATCAAGAAAAGATCATTTATCGGGGTCTTGCTGAAAAAGTCTTTAATGAATTGAAAAAACATACACCCCATGTTAAACCAACTGATTTAGATTGGGTACCAATTGAACCAGAGAGTTTAAAACGCATTTATGACGACCTTGTAACTGGTTATGGTGCGAAAATCCTCTTTAATACTTTCCTTGCTGATGTTGATACTGATAGTAATGGTAATGTTCAAGCAATTATTGTAAGCAACAAGAGTGGCTTAAAAGCTTATAAAGCAAAAGTATATATCGATTGTACTGGGGATGCTGATTTAGCTTATTATGCAGGAGCTGAGTATCAAAAAGGTGATGAAGATGGTAATCTCCAACCTGGCTCCTTATGTTTTACCTTAAGTAATGTGGATATTTATGGTTATCAAACCATGCCCAAATTACGTGGTGATGATGGAGTTATCGGACAAATCCTTAGAGATGGTAAATACCCCTTAATTCCTACCCATCACATCTGCAATAACATTGTAGGTCCAGGCACAATTGGCTTTAATGCTGGACATATCTTTAATGTCGATAACACTAATCCTGAAACAGTCACGGATGCCTTAATTCTAGGAAGAAAGCTGGCGGAAGAATTCCGCAAAGCCTTAAAAGAATACTTACCACAAGCTTTCGGTAATGCTCACTTAGTCCAAACAGGAGCATTAATGGGGATTAGAGAAACACGAAGAATCATCGGTGACTATATCTTGACAGTTGACGATTATGCAAAACGGCGCACCTTCCCTGATGAAATCTGTCGCAATAGTTACTTTATCGATGTTCACAATAATAAACTAGCCGCAGAAGCCAAGGGAAAACTAGCTCATTATGGTAAGGGCGAATCCCATGGCATACCTTATCGTTGTTTAACACCAAAAGGATTAAACAATGTGCTAGTTGCTGGTCGCTCAATCTCTGTAGAACGGCTCGTCCAAGGAAGTGTACGCGTTATGCCAGTATGTTTAGCGATGGGCGAAGCTGCTGGTTTAGCGGCAAGTTTGGCAACTAAAGCAGGTAGTGATGTACGTAAAATCGATGTTCAATACTTACGTAAGCGACTATTAGAAGAAGGAGCTTATATACTATAAATATCGGAAGAGGTAGGAGACATAATCATGGTGAAATATTACTTTGAAGGTGATCGCTTTATCATCGAAAATTATCATCAGGCAAAAACTTTTTCAAGTTTTTTACCAGGTGTCGCGGGATTAAAAGGTATACCTATTTGGGCTTATTATGTGAATCGTGGCCAAGCAATTGCGACTTTTGGGATTAGAGATAAAGATGGGCAAATCTTAGAATTTGCCCCGGCAAATATGCTTTATAAAACAGTAGAATTAATTGGCTTTCGTACCTTTTTAAAAGTAAATGGTAAATATACTGAAGCCTTCTCTAGTTTGAATGAAGTTAATACTAGAAAAATGATGATAAATGCGACTAGTTTAGCGCTCTATGAAAAAAATACGGAACTAGGATATGAAATTACGGTAACTTATTATGGTTTACCAAATGAGAACTTTGGGGCATTGGTTCGGAAAGTCGAAATAAAGAACATCGCTACTAAACCACAAACAATCGAAATCCTTGATGGATTAACTACTATCATCCCCTATGGATTTGATCACCGTAGTTATAAAAACATGAGTAACACTTTCTTAAGCTGGATGGATGTCGAAAACCTCGACAAGAATCTACCATTCTTTAAAATTCGTTCTAGCACCAAAGATGTGGCAGAGATTACGGAAATCACCCGGGGACACTTCTATTTAAGTTTTATCAATGATCATGAACTGATTAAACCAATTGTTGATGCTGATATAATCTTTAATTATGATAAAGCATTTTTACAACCTCGTAATTTCCTAAATAATTCTTTAGAAGAATTAGCCCAAAAACCGCAATATACAACTAATAAAATTCCTTGTGGCTTTACGGGAGTTACTAAAGTACTAGCCGAAAATGAAACAGTAAGAATCAATACCATCATCGGTAATGTAGAAAAAATCGAATACTTAGAAAACCAATTACCCAAAATCACTACGAACGAATACATAGATAAAAAAGAAAAAGAGATTTATGATTTCATCCGCACTTTAACAAGTGATGTGGAAACCCATAGTGGAAAGAACCTGTTCGACGAGTATGCACGACAATGTTTCCTCGATAACATGCTACGTGGTGGATATCCTTTAATTATTCCCCATCGGAATGGGGAAATTGTCTACCATCTTTTCTCAAGAAAACATGGTGATCCTGAACGGGATTATAACTGGTTTGTGATTGAATCAGAATATTATTCACAAGGTAATGGTAATTATCGTGATATTTGTCAAAACCGTCGCAATGATATTTATTTTAATCCCCGTGTAGGTAATCATAACATCAGATTATTTATGAACTTGTTACAACTTGATGGATATAATCCCTTATTAGTACATGGAGTAGAGTATGAACTTAAGAAACATGTGGATGTTGAAAAGCTAGTTCATAAATGTTTCTTATCGCACCATGAAGAATTGATTAAGCTACTAAAAGGTAAGTTTACTCCTGGTAAAATCATTAACTTCATTGAAAATAACCATGTCAAAACATCTTTAAGCGATGAAGAAATCTTCTATGAGATCTTTAGTGAAGTAAATGAAGAAGTCGATGCAACCTTTGAACGTGGTTATTGGGTGGACCATTGGATTTATAATCTAGATTTAATCGAAAGTTATTTAGGTATTTTCCCTGATAATAAACAAGAATTCTTATTTAGTGATAATTCTTATCGCTTCTTCTATAGCCCATTATTTGTTCTACCACGCAAGGACAAATATGTCTTAACTAAAGATGGTAAAATTAGACAATATGGTTCCCTTGAACAAATTGATCGTGAATACTGTATTAATAACGGTATCTCATTAAAGAAATCTAATTGGCTGAAAGCTGAAAATGGAGAGGTTTACTTAACTAACCTGTACTCCAAGCTGGTGCATCTTGCGATGATTAAGTTTGCGACACTTGACCCATTAGGTATCGGGATAGAAATGGAAGCGAATAAGCCAGGCTGGAATGATGCGATGCAAGGGTTACCTGGATTATTTGGTTCAAGTGTCACAGAATCACTTGAGTTATTAAGATTAATCGAATTCTTATTAAGTATTGATAATGAAAGTGAAGCAGTTAAGTTGCCTGTGGAATTTATCGATTTTATTAACAATTTATCTGAAGTACTAGAGACTAATTTAACAGGATTTACTTATTGGGATAAAGTTACGACATTACGAGAGGATTTCCGGCAAAAAGTTAAATATGGTATTAATGGTAAGGATGGGAAGATTGAAGCTACTTATATAAGCAAGATATTACATATTATGAGACAAAGACTTATGGAAGGATTAGAAAAAGCGAAAGAGTTAGGCAATGGCTTATATCCAACCTACCTCACCTATGAAGCTACTGAATATGAATTAATTAAAAATGAGAATGATGAACCAATAATCACTCATTATGGACTTCCAGCTGCCAATGTAAAAGCCTTTAAGGTTCATGTTGTACCATATTTCCTTGAAGCACCTGCCAAAGCACTGAAAGTTGTGAAGAGTAAAACCGAAAACCAAAAAATGCATCAACTCGTAAAATCAACAGAGTTATATGACCAAAAACTCCAGATGTATCGTACAAGTGTAAGTTTAGAAAACGAAAGTTATGAACTTGGCCGCGCAAGGGCTTCCTTTACACCTGGTTGGTTAGAACGAGAATCCAACTTCATGCACATGACTTACAAATACCTTCTTGGCTTAATTAAAGCTGGTTTATATGAAGAGTTCTTTGAAGAAATCAAAACCAATCTAACGATCTTTATGGACCCAGAAGTTTACGGTCGTAATACGCTCGAAAACTCTTCCTTTATTGCGACAAGCAACAACCCTGATCCTCAAGTTCATGGGCAAGGGTTTGTACCAAGATTATCAGGATCCACAGCTGAATATCTCTCCATGTGGGTTAATATGATGTTTGGTGAATCACCATTCACCATTGAAAATGGTGAACTAATCACAAGATTTAAACCAGTGCTTCCCGGTTGGCTCTTTGATAAAGATAATAAACTGCAATTTAAGTTTTTAGGCAAAACTATGGTAACCTATATCAATAATAAACGCTTAAATACATATGATGCAGAATGTAGAATTACAGAAATAATACTTCTACTCAATGATAAATCCATTCAACTAAATCAAGATTACTTACCACAGGAATATGCATTAATGCTAAGAGAAGGTAAGATTAATGAAATTATAGTTACTTTCTCTTAAATCTGCTACTAAAGTCTAAATCATCATGCTATGATTTAGACTTTTTTCATTTCAGGATATTTTTAAAAAAACAATTGTCGAAAACTTCTTTTTTATGGTAAAATTTGTTAAAATCATAATAGTAAATAGCTTTTTTATTTTAAAGTTATTAGAAACCGGTTTAGATAAGTTAATAGTACTCTAGTTTATGAAAAGAGGTATATATATGGTAACGATACATGACATCTCTCGCATAACAGGTTATTCAGTTAGTACAGTATCTAAAGCCATGAACAACTATTCCGATGTTAATGAAGAAACTCGAAGGATTATTTTAAGTACCGCTGAGAAGTTAGGATATATACCTAATATGAACGCCAAGAGTTTAGCGACAAAAAAATCTTGGACCATCGGTGTTGTTTTTGAAGAACGTACTGGCTCGGGTATAACCCACCATTTCTTTGGTAAAGTATTAAATGAATTTAAGAAGCATATTGAAATGAACGGTTATGATTTATTATTTTTATCAAAATCCTTAGGTAATAATCCCAAGTTCTCTTATTATGAACACTGTATCCAAAAAGGTGTGGATGGTGTAATCCTTCTCTGTACGAACATTAATGAGGAGCATATAAAGCGCTTATTAGAAAGTAGTATTCCCAGCGTATCAATAGACAGCAATACAGACCTAACAAACTGTGTACATACTAATAACTATAAGTGCGTATATGAAGCAGTTGAATATTTAATAAAGAAAGGTCATCGGAAGATTGCTCATATCGCTGGGGCTTTAAAAACTTTTATCGGGGCAGAACGTTTGCGAGGTTATAAAGATGCTCTACATGATTACGGAATTCCTTTTCGTGATGACTATGTTCTAAAAGGTAATGAATATTCTTATAATCAGGGTTACTTAAGAGGGATGGATATAGCCAAAATGACAGATAAACCAACAGCAGTAGTATGTGCAAGTGATGATTTAGCCATTGGGTTAATGCATGCGTTTGATGAAGTGGGTATTAAAGTACCCGACGATATTTCTGTGATTGGTTTTGATAATAATGAATTGGCTAGATTCACAAGACCATCTTTAACTACTATTAATCAAAATAAAGAAAAGATTGCGACAGAGGCAGCAAAGATATTACTTGCGAAAATCCAAAATCCAAAACGCAAACTTGTCAAGAAAGTTATTGAAGGTCAATTAATTGAACGAGAATCAGTGAAATCACTCAATTAACCAAGTTCCAAAACTTAAAGGGATTTGGTTTTTTTTAATTTAAGCAATAATTTCTTGTATTGAGTAAATATTTCTCTATATTTCTTTACTAATTTTCATAAGCGATGTATAATTATATTGACCACACTGGTCAATGAGGTGAATTATGGAACATAAATTCTTTAATATGGATAAAGATAAGCAAGATCGCGTAATAAATGCTTGTTTTAAAGAATTTTCTTTTAATGGTTATGATTTAGCTTCAACTAATAATATGGTTAAAGAAGCAGGTATTTCCAAGGGGTTATTGTTTCATTATTTTCCGACAAAGAAAGAGTTATATCTATTTTTATATGATTATGCCCAAGAAATCTTTCTGAAGGATTTTTATGGATTAATTGATTATCATGAAAAAGATTTAATCAAACGCTTAAAACAATTAGTTAAAAATAAACTAATAATATTAAATAAATATCCATTACTATTTACATTCTTAGAGAAAGCTTATTACGAAACTTCAAATGAAATAAAAAGTGAAATAAATGAAAGGCGACTACAAGCAGAAACCTATGCCTATCAACTTTTCGCAGATATTGCTTTAGACAAGTTTCGCGATGATTTGAATAAAGAAAAGGCTGTAAATATCATTATCTGGACCATAACTGGGTTTTCCAATCAATATTTAAACCAGAATATGATTAATAGTTTTAGTGAAATCAACATTGATAAAGTAATGGCAGAATTAGAACAATATTTAAAGATATTTATAAAACTCTTTTATCGAACGGAGGAGTAAAAATGAGTGTGATTGAAATTAACAACCTTACCAAGTATTATGGTAAATCCCGAGGGATTATTGATGTAAGTTTCAATGTCGAAGCTGGAGAAATCTTTGGTTTCATTGGACCAAATGGAGCTGGCAAATCCACTACCATTAGAACCTTATTAGGATTAATTAAACCCACTAGTGGCGAAGCTCTTATTTTTGGCAAGGACTGTTTTACTGAGGGTAAAGAGATCTTAAAAGATGTAGGATATCTACCTAGTGAAGTATTTTATTATGAAGGTATGAAAGTCATTGACTTACTAAAATATTCTGCCTCTTTTTATAAGAAAGACTGTTCAAGGAGAATCTATGAACTCGCTGAAATCATGGATTTAGATTTAAATAAAAGAGTAGAAGAATTATCCTTTGGAAATAAGAAAAAAGTTGGTATCGTGCAAGGACTCCTTCATGAACCAAAACTAATCATCCTTGATGAACCAACTAGTGGTTTAGACCCTTTGATGCAACAGAAGTTTTTTGAACTAATTAGGCAAGAAAATCAGAAAGGTGTTACTGTCTTCTTCTCCTCCCATATCTTAAGCGAAGTGCAAAAACTCTGTAATCGGGTAGGGATTATTAAAGAAGGTCGTATAGTAAAAATTGAAACAATTGAAAATTTACGTAGTGAAAACTATAAGCGGATTATCGTTGAAACTGATACTGTACTATCGCATGACTATTTTAATATTGAAGGTGTAAGTGATTTTACTACTAATAATCATACTTATAGTTTCTTATATAAAGGTGATATTAACTTAATCATTAAGAAGATTTCTTCGCTAAACATTAAAAACATTACTATCCATGAACCTGATTTAGAGGAAATCTTTATGCATTATTACGAAAAGGGTGAGTAGGCATGAATGTTTACTTACATGAACTGAAACAATATCGTAAATTTACCCTTATTTGGGTACTATCACTGTGCTTACTCATCATTTTGCTAATGATGATGTATCCCACCATCGAGCAAGATGCCGAAAGTTTTCTTAAACTCTTAGAAAATTACCCCGAAGAACTACGCTATGCATTAGGGATGTATATTGAGAATATCACCTCAGTTTTAGGTTTTTGTGCTTTTATTTTTAGTTTTACCATGCTTCTTACGACAATCCAAGCGATGATTGTCGGAGTTAACATTATGACAAAAGAAGTAAGGGAGAAAACGGCTGATTTTCTTTTAACTAAACCAATAAGTAGAAAAGCACTAATCATTTATAAAATTTTGGCGTCATTGACTGTATTTATTATTACTAATATTTTTATTTATCTTGTTTCATTAATTTCAATTAAACTTATGAGTAAGACCACTTTTGATGTAGGTTTATTTACGCAAATAGCTTTTAGTTTGTTATTAACGCAATTACTATTTTTTACTTTGGGGTTATTTATTTCGCTAGTTTTAAAGAAAGTTAAATCACCGTTAGGTATTAGTTTAGGAGTTGTCTTACTGTTATATGCTTTATCTACATTATTGGTTAAAGAACATAATGATGTTACACGGTATTTAACACTATATAAATACTTCGAACCCAACTTTATTTTTATGAAAAACGGCTATGATGTACCTTTTATTATCATTGGTATGATAATAGTAACTTTATTGTTTATTCTAAGTCTTGCCATCTATGATAAAAAAGATATTTCTGTATAGGAGGGTAGTGATGAACATCTACTTACATGAACTAAAATCGTATCGTAAATCATTCCTAATATGGTCACTAAGCCTGGTGTTTATGGTTTGGATGGGTATTGTAGAATTCCTCTCTTCAAAAGGAAATAACTCATTAAGCGAAATGTATAATAATCTACCCCCTTCGTTAAAAACTTTAATGGGCGGTGGTGATTTTGATGTTTCTACCGCTATCGGTTATTACTCCATCTTGTTTATCTATATCGAATTAACTGTCGTTATCCATGCAGCTTTATTAGGGGTAGGGATCATAAGCAAAGAAGAACGGGACAAGACCATTGAATTCTTATTAACTCGTCCTATCTCGCGAAACTCTGTGCTTATAAGAAAGACACTCGCTACCTTTACGCAAATTCTCTTGTTAAATCTTGTTTTAGCGATATCTTCCATACTGATCTTTAATACAAATAGTGAAACACCAATCATTACTGGTCTACTAAAGCTAATGATAGGAATGTTACTCTTACAAATCCTCTTTAGTTCCTTTGGATTATTCATGGCTTCTTTAAAGAAACAACATAAAACAGCAGGTAGTATTGTAATAAGTGTTGTTTTAGTAACATTCATCATGTCCATCTTAACTGATTTACATAAAAATTTGCGTTTCTTAAGCCATCTTACACCATTTCGTTATTTTGATGCGAAAACATTACTATTAGAATCAGGGTTTAAACTTGGTTATATTCTGATTTGTATCTTTTTATCGATTCTATTTCTCTTTTTAAGTCATTACTTCTATAATAAACGCGACTTAAGTCTATAGAGGGTTGTGAAAATATGAAAATATTTTTAATGCATCAGACTCATACCGATATTGGTTATACAGAAAGGCAAGAAAAATTAGAATGGTATCATGTCGAATACCTAAAACAAGCAATTGTGATTTCCGAAGCTATCCGTAGTGGTGAGAAAAAGGAATGGGAAGGTTTCGTCTGGAACAACGAAACCCATTGGATTATCGAAACTTTCCTTAAATCTGTTGATGACTCCTGGAAAGAAAGATTATTTGATGCAATAAAAGCAGGACACATTCAACTTACAGCAAATTTTCTCAACATGACTGATTTAGTTGATGAATCATTATTAAAAAAATATTTAGAAAAAGCAGTTAAGTTTGGCAAATCAATTGGTGTTAAGATTAATACTGCCCTTGCTCAAGATGTTAATGGGTTTGGGTGGGGGTACGCACAGGCTCTATATGATACAGGTGTCAGACGTTTTTATACCTGTGTGCATAATCATCATGGTTTTTATCCTTTTGCGAAGAAACATCATGTTTTCTATTGGGAAACACCGAAACATAATAAAATTTTAGTGTGGAATGGGGATGTTTATCATTTAGGTAATTTAGCGAAGATCCCTCCCAATGTCTATCTTGATACACCACTTATTAACTTCGATGATTTAGAATATACTTATCAATTTCTTACTGACTATATTCAAGTGATTAAGAAACAAGGTTATAACTTTGATTTTCTCCCCGTAGTCACAAAAGGTTTATTTGTGGATAATGCGCCACCTAATCCTTATATTATGGATAAGATAAGGCAATTTAATCAATTATATGGTCATGAAATTACCATAGAAATGATAGGAATAAACACTTTCTTCGATTATGTTGAAAGTTTAAATCTTGATATTCCTACTTTACGTGGTGATTGGCCAGACTGGTGGAGCGACGGTTATATGTCCACACCGGATGGTGTTATGTTATATCGAGAAGCTTTAAGAAGCTATCATAAAATAAGTTCTTTAATAGAAAAAGGATATAAGTTTTCTCTAGATAAGTTAACACAATTAGAAGATAACCTGATGATGTATGCTGAACATACTTGGGGATATTTCACGTCCGTCGGTGAGCCTTGGAACAAGATGACTAAAAAACTAGAAGACCGGAAAAATCTACTAGCGTCTTTAGCCAACAAGTATGCTGACGAACTCATAGATGAATTTACCATAAGTCAGAAAGAAGCGGCAAAACAAGCTGGTAGGCCATTAAGATATAAAGTTGTTAATCCATATAATTATGAGAGAGAAGAACTCGTAAAACTCTACATCAATTGGTGGGAAGAATATCAAGTTGAGACAGGATATAAAGTAATTAATCTAAATACTAACGAAGAATTAGAATATCAAGAAACACGAGTAGATGATAAATCAAGAAGAGTTGTAAATGTATGGGTGAAACTTCAACCTTATGAATCTATCTTATTAGAAATTCAAGGTGTTAAAGTTCATAAACCTTTAGTTCATCCTGATCCTTTATATCCTCGTTATAGTAAAATCGATTATGTATCACCATATATGGATAATCAGATTATTGCCACTCAATTTGGTTTAGAAACACCATATGTAAGAATCAAATGGGAAAAAGATCTAGGGATTACTGAAATCAAAGATAAAAAGCATAATTGTAGCTTAATTCGTAAGGATATAGTAGTTAATCCCTTTACCCCGATTTATGAAGTAAGTAAGATAGATTATAAGTATCAGTTTAGTCCAGTTGAAATAAAACAAGTTAGGTCTGATTTTGGAAGAAATCGAAAAACCTTTAGTTCTGAAAGATTTGTTGGACGGTTAATTAATACAAGGGTACTTGCTTGTGGACAATTATATGGTAAAGTTGAATTAAAATATGAGTTACCTGGGACAATTTACGCTACTATCGAAATAACTGCTTATCGTGATCTGCCCCAAATCGATATTTCTTTTATTTGTGGCAAAGAAACCGTATGGGAACCAGAAAGTATCTATTTATCCTTACCATTTTCCTATCAGGAAGCCGAGGAATTGTGGATTGATAAAACAGGTACTTTAATGCGTCCAAGAATTGATCAACTCCCTAAGACCTTAACCCAGTTTTATACAGTAGATAATGGCTTTGCCTTAGTTAGTAAACAGGGTTCGCTAGTTGTGAGTTTACCTGATGTACCTTTAATCTATTTAGGTAAACTTGAACCCGATGTAATTAAACTAGCCTTTGATGAAGGATTAAGTAATCCCGATATAATATATTCTTGGGTTATGAATAATTATTGGGAAACTAATTTTTCTACTTCCTTAGGTGGCTTTTATCAGTTTAATTATCGTTTATACTTTAGTGACACTCTTACCAATGAAATTGATGCGCTAAAGAAAGCTAAAGATTTAAATAGCAATTTCATCGTCTTTCCAGTAAAATAAGAACATAGCTTTTGCTATGTTCTTATTTGCTTGACAAGATCAATATTATCAATTTAAATATAAATGTACCTTTTAGTAAATAATACATGATATATATAAGAAAATACATTTTAATTAACTATATAAATCATTATAATAAAGAAGGATAGAATATAAGTAAGTTTAAGTAAAGGAGATAGCCATGACATATTTAAACTTTAAATCTCACTACGATAAATCACCAGAAATCGTGATAAAAGGTTTTGAACATGAAGCATTCCATGGTTATGATGAGATTGTTAGAGAATTAAATGTAAGCATAAAAGGTGAGAAAGTATTAACGATTGATTGTTACCCTGGGGTTAGA
>JAAYWZ010000012.1 GCA_012516175.1 Bacilli bacterium | reverse complement strand
GTTGAATACATTACATCATATCTCATCCTTCTATCACCTAAAGTGATTATAAATCACTTTAAGTTAATGTCTAGATGTTCTGTATTTTTATACCGCCTTTTTTCTACAAATTTATTCTAACATTTACAAAGTAGAATTAATTAAGTATTATAATTCAAACAATCCGAGTATAGGTTATAATCAATGGCCAAATTCAAGAAATGATTTACTTGCTAATTTTGATATTGACGACATTGTGATGTGTCCTTAAACTATGATTTTTTTATAATTTTTGAAAGATTAATTGATTATGTAGCTAGTATGAACAAAATAATGGTTAAATTATGTGGATATCCCCATTTTATATAACTGTAAGAACTTGATTTCTTATACCATTCAAGAAAATATAAATAAGGAGCAAAGATGATTTTGAGAACCATCGATTCATCCATCAATATGACAATTTAGTATTCATAGGGACAAGCGGTGTAATTAAGATGAACTTATCCACATCAATATGCATATTCGCAACTAAAAAAATAACCGCAACCGAGAATTTTATAAGATATCAATTCTATAAACTAAAGCCATGTAGAAAATGTGGTTCTTTAATCTAGAAAATAATATTTCGATAGTAATATGTATTTTAAAAATGAGGAAGTAATCGAATTTGCCAATATAAGGATAAATAACCCGAAAAAATAAGTTGTTAAGTGTTGGTTCGTGGTGAAAAAGATATCCGCTGGCATAAAATTAACGACCAATTCAATGTTTCTGAACTTCTTCGAACCAAATGTGAGTATTCTGTTAATAGGGAAGAAGAAGTTGAACACATAGAACAGATAGGTAGTACAGTAATAACAGTAGCTTGTGTATGCTCAAAGGGTATGTCGTTTTATGTGACGTCATTTTTGGAAATAATCGAGAGGGAAAATAAGACTTTAGATGAATATTGGGCGCTGATGCTCTCTTTCCTAAGTAGAGAAAAAAGATAAGCATTGGAAAACAAATCCGATAATTGACATATATAAATTACGTTATATAGTTTAATTGTAAAAGTGGTTCGATATTTTTGGAGTAAGTTAAATAATAAAACCAAAATTATCGAACCTTTTTGTTTACTATAATTAAATAGCAATAATTAACTTATCAAAGTTTCTCTATAGTTAACTAAATCAACTTATATTAACTAATAATCCATTGAACATTATCTATTAAGTTTATATAATAGAAGCATAGGTGATAAACATGAAAGAAATTAATATTGGTAAAATGATTACCATGAAGCGAAGGCAAAAAGGTCTTACTCAAGAAGAGTTAGCCAATTATCTTGGTGTATCTAAAGCTTCCGTTTCTAAATGGGAAACTGGGCAAAGTTATCCTGATATTACCTTCCTTCCCCAACTTGCGACATTTTTTAATATCACTATTGATGAATTAATGGGCTATGAACCACAATTGACTAAACAAGATATTCTTAAACTGTATTTACAGTTATCTGATGATTTTGAATCCAAACCATTTGATGAAGTATTAAATGAGTGTCACAAACTTATTAAAAAGTATTATTCCTGTTTTCCGTTGTTGTTTCATATTGGTCTTTTACTTGTAAATAATTGTGCAGAGGCTTTAGATAAAGAAAAGACAACTTCCGTAATATTAGAAGCAAAAGAATTATTTATCAGAGTCAAAACCGAAAGTGATGACTCGGAACTTGTTCAACTTGCCACTAGTATGGAAGCCTACTGTGCATTGATGTTAGGAAATCCAAATGAAGTTATTGAGTTGTTAGAGAATAAAAGTAATAAAATCATTTCTAATGAGTCTTTACTTGCCTCAGCATATCAAATGATTGGTAAGTTAACAGAGGCAAAATATGTAATGCAAGTGGGAATGTATCAATTTTTGTGTAATCTCTTTGATTCGTTAGTGAATTATTTAAGACTTTGTCATGATAATATTGAACAGTTTGATGAAACATATAAGCGGGCTCTTGGTTTAGCCGAAGTGTTTAATTTAAAGAAACTACATCCAACCCTCTTAACTAAATTATATATTGCGGCTAGCGAAGGCTATGTTATATTCGGGAATAACCAAAAGGCTTTGGAAATTCTTGAAAAGTACACAGAACTTGTGACGGGTGCTATTTATCCTTTAAAATTAACAGGAGATGACTATTTTAACCTTATCAATCAGTGGATTGAGGAACTTGATTTAGGAAACTCTCCACCTAGAAGTGAAAAAATTATTCGTAAGAGTATGGCTGAAATCGTCATATATAATCCGGCATTTACACCATTAGAAAGTGAAGTTAGGTTTAAGTGGATTGTGGATAAATTAAAAACATTAATAGATGAAAAAACTTGAAATGGAGGAAAGAATTGTGGATTTCCAAACTTTAAAAGAATATTTACCATTTCTAATTCCTTTAATTATTTTAGAAAATAGCCTTAGTATAACTGCACTTGTTCATGTACTTCGTCATCCTCACTACCGCTTTGGAAGTAAGGTAATGTGGATATTAATCGTACTATTTATTCAAATAATTGGTCCTATCTTATATTTCACAATAGGTAGAGGTGAGGAATAGATGAATATTTTAGAGATTAATCAGTTATACAAACGTTTTGGTGATCATGAGGTATTGAAAGGTTTAGATATGGTTGTCCCTGAGCATTCAATCTTTGGTTTTATTGGTAAAAATGGTGCAGGTAAAACTACAACAATCAAAATCATTCTCGGGTTACTTAAAGCAGACAGTGGCTCGATAACAGTATGCGGAGAAAAGGTATCGTATGGTGAGACAAAAACTAATCGTTATATAGGATTTCTTCCTGATATTCCCGAATTTTACGGATATATGAATCCCATGGAGTATTTAAATTTATGTGGTGAGATTACGGGTTTATCAAAAGATAAAATCAAAGCGAAGAGTGAAGAACTACTTGAACTTGTAGGATTGAAAAATGATAAAAAGAAAAAAATTAGAGGTTTTTCACGCGGGATGAAACAACGTCTTGGCATTGCCCAAGCATTATTGAATGAGCCAAAACTTTTAATCTGTGATGAGCCTACCTCTGCCCTTGATCCAATTGGTAGAAAAGAGATATTAGATATCCTATTAGCTGCGAAAGGTAAAACAACTATCATCTTTTCAACGCATATTTTAGCCGATGTAGAAAGAATCTGTGATTATGTGGGTGTACTACATGATGGAAAATTAGCGCTAAGTGGAACTCTATCGGAGATAAGAGGAATCTATCGACATAATGAATATATGCTTGAGTTTAATAGTGAAACGGATGCTGCTATTTTCGAGATGTTAAAAGAACTGAAACAGCCATCCATACAAATCGAGCGTCGTAGAAATACAGTTAAAGTGCGCCTTGCTGATCCTAACCTCGATGGTAGTTTCCTGTTAAAAATACTAGCACAAAAACATTTAGTGCCTTTGAAGTTTAATGTACTTGAACCTTCATTAGAAAGCTTGTTTATCGAGGTGGTTAAATGAATCGTTATCTAGCATTTTTCAAAAAAGAAATAATCGAATATATAAGAACTTATAAATTATTAATTATGTTGATTGTTTTTGCGATTTTTGGTATTACTAATCCTCTTATAGCTAAATTACTCCCAGAAATTATGAAAAATCTAGCTACCGACGGATTCGTTATAACATTACCAGACCCAACTGCTTATGATGCTTGGACGCAGTTTTTTAAAAATGCCACGCAAATGGGTTTTATCGTAACACTTATTTTGTTTAGTGGAGTATTATCGTCAGAATATTCAAAAGGAACACTTATTAATTTATTGACGAAGGGTTTATCACGCACAACAGTAATTCTTACAAAGTACTTTAGTATGGTTTTAGTTTGGACAATATGCATTATATTGTGTTTTATTTTAACATACGGCTATACAGTATATCTTTTTCCAAATGATATAACTTATAATTTACTATTTTCTGTGTTCTGTTTATGGATGTTTGGTCTCCTTTTACTCGCAATATTAATGTTTTCAGCCACTCTTACAAAAAGTAGTTATGGATGCTTACTTATTACAGGGATTATTGTCGTGTTCTTTATGATTATCGATATCATTCCAAGTATCCATAAATATAATCCCATTTCATTAGTGACTGATAATATGGGATTAATTATGAATTCCATCAAGGTATCTTCGCTTTATCTTGCGAATTTAATATCTGTTTTACTCTCAATCATTTCTTTAATACTGTCAATAGTTGTTTTTCGAAAGAAACAGTTATAGAATTTTATCATTTATATATGTATGATTAATTAACAACTTTAAAAAAGCATAATAAATTAATTATTTACCTTTTAGACATAAACAAGGTATGTAAACATAAAATGAAGGCATTTTACACTGATTTAATTAATTTAGAAAGGTTACAAGTAAAATGTCTTATACATTTATCAGTAGTAATAGTATTAAAATCAACTTATCCGACGAAGATAAGAGACAAATAGCACCTTTTGAATCTATTAATAAAGCAATAAAGTTAGATTCAGTGATTGCTTTCGA
This sequence comes from Bacilli bacterium, assembly GCA_012516175.1. Classification (GTDB taxonomy): domain Bacteria; phylum Bacillota_I; class Bacilli_A; order Haloplasmatales; family Haloplasmataceae; genus JAAZCR01. Next base: position 4,100 of record JAAYWZ010000012.1, on the reverse strand, counting down.
TATCTTTTACAATGATGATTTAATTGGCTTTGCGATGTTAAGAAAATATGATAATGGTTATTTTCTCTGAAATTATGCGATTGATGCTAAGTTTCAAGGAAAAGGGCATGGGATTAATGCTTTAATAGAATTGTTAGAATATTTAAAAAGTGATTATTGTGTCACTGAGGTATCAACCACATATCTTTATGGGAATGAAAGGGCAAAACATGTATATGAAAAGGTTGGTTTTATTGAAACAGAGGTTATCGATGAAGAAGATGTTCATGAAGTGAACATGGTTATAAGATTATAGGTTTTAATATTATTGGAGGAATATATGGATCGAGATAAATTAATACAGTATATTATTGAACTACAAAGTATCGCTCAAGCTGGTTTATATTATGCGAAGGATCATTATGATAAAGAAAGATATGAACGGATCAGGGAAATAAGTGCGGAAATAATAGCACAGAAAACGGAGTTACCGCTTGATAAGGTAAAGGATTTGTTTTGTACAGATTATGGATATCAAACCCCTAAGATTGATACGAGAGCAGCTGTATTTAAGGATGGTAAAATCCTTTTAGTTCAGGAAAGAGATGGTCGCTGGGCTTTACCTGGTGGATGGTGTGAAGTAACACTATCCCCTGTTGAAAATGTCATTAAAGAAGTTAAAGAAGAAGCAGGAATAGATGTACTTGTTAAATCCATCATCGCCGTTCAAAACCGCGACAATCACAATAAACCACCATATGCTTATGGGGTAGTTAAGTCATTTTATATGTGTGAAGAGATTGGTGGCACATTTATGAAAAATACGGAGACATTAGATGCCAAGTATTTTGATGAAGATAATCTACCAACCCTTGCGACTGAAAAATGTACAGCGGAACAAATTAATATGTGCTTCAATGCCCATCGCTCTAATCAATGGACAGTACTATTTGATTAGGTGTATTTAGAGAAGGGGTAATAGAGGTGAAAATTGCTTTAATAGCTTGTACTAAAAGTAAAAAAGTGTATAAATGTGCTGCGCACGAACTATATTCGGAAAGCCCACGTTTTAAAGCAGCATATACATATAGTAAACTTGTGGCTGATGATGTTTTTATTTTATCTGCTAAATACGGTTTGGTACATGAAGATGAAATCATTGAACCATATGATGAGACGTTACTGAATAAAAGCATTGAAGAACGTCAAGAATGGGCTATGAAAGTACTAGAGAGACTAAGTAAGGTGTCCGATTTAAACAGTGATGAGTTTACCATCATTGCTGGTAGGAATTATTACGCGGAACTTATACCTCACTTAACTCATTATTGGCTTCCTCTAAAAGGAAAGAAATTAACTCAATGGCTTTCTGAACTTAACGAATTAATTGAAATTGAGCATGAGACGGATTACTCTTTAGTTCTTCATCACCTTTTTAATAAGTTACCACGCTTGGATTGGACTATGATAAACTCACTTCCATACAAAAATGGAATTTATATTATGTTTGAAAACGGTGAAATGTATTACGGTATGGATAGAATAGTACGCGTGGGTACACATCGAGGACAAAATCGACTATTAGAAAGATTAAGAAATCATTTTGTGATAGAAGATGCTGATGGCAGTATCTTTAGGAAAAATATAGGTCGTGCTTTATTAAATATGAATTCTGATCCCTATTTACACGTATGGGATATTGATATGCATGATCCTGTGAATAAAAATAATTGTGGACATTTGTTAAATGAAGAATTAGAAAACGAACTTGAGAGAAAAATCAGCCAATACTTAAGGAATAATATTTCTTTTGTCTGTTTGCCAGTTGAAACTGAAGCTGAACGTTTGCGATTAGAAGAAGGTATAATCGCAACTCTCAATAATCATAAAAGATTTAAACCAAGCAGTAAGTGGCTCGGTTTATATAGTCCTATCACAGATATATCCAAGAGTGGTCTATGGAATAGACACGGATTACAAGGAGAACCTTTATCTAGTCAAGAATTAGAACGAATTAAGTGGCTTGTTAGATTTGGAACTGATAATGAGAAGATTAAGTCAAATAAAACATATGTAAAAAGAGAACCAATTAATGTTGAGAAAACCATTTCTAAGAAAACGGCTCTTGATGTTAGAAAATACATCGATGAATTAATACAAGATGCCAAAACTAAAGGTAAAGAATTCCTTGATTTGGTTTCAGGAGACATTCATCGAAAATTGAATATGAAAAACAGGATGCCTTTGGTTTGCAAGATTATGTATGAGAAAATGCTTCCAAGGGATGAGGTTTTACATACTACACCAAGTGGTATGAGTTCGACAATTAAAATAAGATATAACCTTAGAGATAGATAACCTCATATAACGACTATATTAATAAATAGTATCAATAGTAATGGTAGGAGTTAGAATATATATCCTCTCATCTATATAGTATATAGGTTTTAAATCAACATTTTGAAACTTATCATTCGAATTACTAGTAAAATATTGAAATAAAACTGATACATGTTTATTTTGTTAATGTCAATATAAAAATTACCAATTTTGAGCGTGAGATATTTACCAATTTTGGTGAAATTCTCATGCTCATTTTTTTGATAGTTCAATATTTTGAATTTTGTCTTTGATACGGTATGACCTTCCAGTGATGTTGATGACATGAGAGTGATGCAGTAATCGATCAAGAATAGCGTTGGCTATTACCACATCACCAAAGATTTCAGCCCATTTAGATAGAGGTTTATTTGTAGTAATAATTGTTGACTTCTTTTCATAGCGCTTTGTAATAAGTTGAAAGAGAAGGTTTGCTGCTTCAACATCTAATGGTAAATATCCTACTTCATCAATAATGAGAACTTTATATCGAGTAAAAAACTTTAGACGATTCTCTAGACGATTTTCTAAATGTGCTCGCTTTAGTTGTAGAAGTAAATCATGGCAGTTAATAAAGTAGGTACTATAACTTTGTTTGGCAGCTTCTATGCCTATTGAAGTAGCTAAATGAGTCTTTCCTACACCAGGAGGTCCAATGAATAGAATGTTTTCATTTCGTTCGATGAACTGTAGATAACGAAAGTTAAAGATTTGGTCTTTGTTAATTGATGGTTGAAAGTTGAAATCAAAGTCTTCTAGAGTTTTGAGAAAAGGGAAATTGGCAGTTTTCACACAAGCAGAAATGATACGTTGTCGTTTCAAGTCCATTTCTTGTTCTGTTAATTCATACAAAGCATCTATGATATTTATCTGTCCAAGAGTAATACGTTCTAAGTATTGATCTAAATATGTTCTAAACTGTTTTAAATTCAATTCTTCTAAATTATTCATTAGACGATAATAGTTATTCATCGTATCATCCTATCTCATTTATTAGATTTTCAAGTAAAGAGAGATTCTCTTTTGCTAACTCTTCAATATCAACATCTTTTTTGCCTATAACTTGTCTAAGAGCTTCTTGATAGTGATTTTTTTGATAATTAAACTTATTATTAGTTATCTGATGAATCGTAATCAATTCCGTGTTATAATAGATATACAGTTTATCAGATATAGGAACGAGACGTACTCGCTTGTTGATAAACTGACTAGGAACAGAATATCCACTTCCTTGATATTGAACTAAGAGAGTTGGAGGAACCTTTTGAATAATGACGTTTTCTGAGTAGGTATCCAATAATACTCGATTAGGTAAGGGAGTGAGATATTCTTTTTCTTTTTGGAAAAGAACATATGGCGGTAGGTTTGTTGTCTGATTAATTTCATTATTAACCTTATTATTGATTCTTTGAATAATCTGAATAAGTTCATTTTCATCTTCAAATTTACCATCATATGGTAATAACCAAGATAAGAAACGATTAGTTGATTCTACTTTACCTTTAGTTTCAGGTGAGTTTGGTTGACAAAACCGTATTTCAATATTTAGGTCTTTTTCTAATTGACAAATTTTTGGATGTTTTTTTCGCTTTCCATTAGTCTAAATGTCAACACATTTTCCAAAAAAATGGCGGAATAAAAATCCATAATTATGTTGACTGATTACTTTCATCCTTTCTATCTAGATTATTAATGTTTCTTATGCGATATGATGGACCGGTAATGTTAATCACATGTGAATG
>JAAYWZ010000011.1 GCA_012516175.1 Bacilli bacterium | reverse complement strand
CAATTATTTTTATTAAAATTCTTTAATATTCTTTATCAATTTAATTAATTTTAATAACTATACCTGTTAAATACGCTGCTTCAGTTTCATTTAAAACAACTAAATCACAATATTGAAAAAAGGTATTATCTAAGTCACTAATAGGGGCGGGATTAAATATTGTAAATAAACCATTCTCTTTGGCTCTTTTCAAACCTGTTAAAACATGTTCCTTGGGGATTTCTAATTGAGTAATAAAAATATCACCTTGATTAGCGTGTTTATGTAAACATTCTGTTAGTAATTCCTCTCTTACTTGATAATTAGCACCTGAGTCAATGATGATGCGATTATCATTCTCAGTTAGAATGATAACTGCTACTCCCGTCATAACACCATCAACGCTTGCGACATAATCAACATTAACATTACAGTTTCTTAAATTACTCTTTAATTCATTACCATAAATATCATTACCTACAGCACCAATCATAAATGTTGGTGCACCTAATTTACCACAAGTAACAGCCTGATTGGCACCTTTACCACCAGGACTAGTAAAGAAACTATGACCTTTAATTGTTTCTCCTTTTTGTGGCATATATGGTGCTGATATGACTAAATCCATATTTAGACTACCATAAACAAAAATCTTTTTCATCTTCATCATCCCACAATATGTTTTTACATATTATCTCACTTTAAACCAGTTGTGACAATACCACGTACATAAACTTTTATTATTAAAAATAAAAAAATCTTAAGTAAGGAGAGGATAACACTACAAATAAGGTGTTATTCGCTATGACTTAGTTCATCGTCGTATAATTTAATCCACTAGTGAGAAACTTATTTATTTTAAACTCAAAAATAATATATTCTTTGTCATAATTGTTATTCTACTTATACCCTCAATAATTACTAGAATACTTAACTCAGTAAACTATTATATATAAAAAACCAGGTCTAAGTAAATTTTACTCAGACCAGTCTATCAGGTTATTGGAGTTTATTTACCAACACTATTTGACAAAAAAGGTCTGATAACATTCTATCAAACCTATCCTACAACTATGGTGGAGTCAGAGGGACTCGAACCCCCGACCCTCTGCACGTCAAGCAGATGCTCTCCCAGCTGAGCTATGACTCCGCTTACCGAAGATATTATACTATATCTTCACTAAGATTTAAAGCACCTAATGAAAAAATATCATGGAATCTATCTATGTTAACACCAGATGTAACTTGAAACTAATTATAAGAATGTCTCTTTTACTGGTGTATAGCGCATTTTACATTCATCGCAATAATATGACTCTACTCTTTCAGTGCCCCATATAGGCGGTTTTGTTAAACGTAATCCTCCTTTAGGTTTTCCATCCTTACTTTATAACACTTAAACGCTTGTTTTACCATATTAATATATTTACCTTACATGCTTCCCCAGTTATTTAGCTAAGTAATTCATCTTATTATTACTAATACCAGTTAACTGAATGTAAAGATAATCATGATAAAATATCGTATCTTAAATATAAATCATAAACAATTAAAATAAGCTCCGATGTATTTATACTCATGGGCATCACTTGATAAGTGTATTCTAACTTGTGCTTTCTTTAATACTTCAAGAAACTCAGGATTTAAACCAGGATAGGGAAATTGATAACGCCATAAACCAGTATTATTCTCAGTAGACATCTGATGTTTATTTAGAAGTTGAGCGATTCTTAAATATGTAGGTTTTAAATCATAAGTAGGGTAATAATTATATAGCTTGATACTATCTGGATGGGCTAATGTGGTGAATAATTCTGATTCAATTAATAATTCCATGATTTCATAATATCGTTTATACATCTGATCAACATCGACACCAATCCATGCTTCTTTTGATAAATCAAATCCTATTCCATCGATAAAATGTACAGCCCCAATCAGAAAATCAAATTGATACTTTTTTAATTCTTCTCTTAATAAGTTTTCTGTTTCAGGAAAGTAACAAACCTCTAAACCAAACTTTATTTTAACATCATATGCTCTTGATTTAACTAGACTAGTAAAATCTAAATATTCATTGATACTAATAAACTTCTTCTTTCTAAACCAATTAGCACTTAATTCATTATGCATTACTGGTTCATATAAGAAGATAAACTCGTGAAATTTATGGGTATGATCTAATAACCAGATTTCATCAATATTCTTCTCTTTTGCAACGCTTACCATATTTTCTATTGTTTCTAGTGTATATGGTTGCTTATGAAAATGAATATGTCCATCAATCATCCTAACACCTTCTTAAAAACATTATAACATCAAGCTTTAGGAAATACTATTACTCAGTTAATTATTATGAAGATAATGATGAACTACAAATTTTTTTAATTAACCTTAAGCATTAGGATTTTATCTTCATATAATACAATGTACAGAGAAAGGAGAAGTGACCCATGTACTATGACCCATGGTATCAAGATGAATACTACGATCCTCGCTTACAACAACCACAAATAGAATTCTTCCCTGAATTCGGTCCACCTTCACAGCCACCAGCAGTTACTTTACCTGAATTTGGAAGACCACCACGCCCAAGACCTCCATTCTTTCCATCTACTCCACCTTGGCAAGATCCAATCCAAGGGTTATGGCGCTGTTTGAATCGTGTTACATTGATTCATTTAGTAAATGGTCGCAGCGTTTACTTCTATCCAACCAATATTACTCCTACAAGAGTCGTGGGTTTTAGATGGCGAGGAAATAATTGGGTAAGAGACTCTATTGAACGTCGCGAAATTATGCACTTTGATTGTCAGTTTTAGATAAAACACTAATAATAAGCCAAATTAGTAAGTGTACCTCAATGGGTACACTTACTTTTTTAAATAGTTAAAATATTTAAAACTCCTCTGCCTATTTTTTAGCAGTAAATCATCATACATTAAATTCTTTCGAAAAATTAATATTTTTTATTATAGGTATTGTGTTTTACACAGTATTGATATATACTAGTAGTGTGTATTACACAATAAGGAGGAATTTATGAATACACAATTTAAAAAAGGTATCGTAGAAATGTGTATTTTATCCCTTATTTCTCGCAAAGATATGTATGGATTTGAAGTAATCGATACCCTCGCAAAAGCAATCGATGTGAATGAAAACACTGTATACCCGATATTACGAAGACTCACTGCTCAAGGATTTTTTGAAACTTATGTTGAACAAACTAACATCGGTGCTCCAAGAAAATATTACCGTATGACAGACTTCGGTAGAAAAAAACTAAATCAATATGAAACTGAATGGCGCTCCTTTCTAGAAGGAGTATTAAAAATCCTAGGAGGTAACTATGAAGGATAAGTATTTACATACCCTACGTAAAGTTCTTGAAGAACATCAAGCTTTAGCAAATGATATTGATGATATCCTCAATGATTATGAACAACTTTATAACGATGCCCTTGCATCAGGAAAAACCGATGATGAAGTATGGCACATATTAGGCGACCCAAAGGAAGTTGCCAAAGACTTAATCGATACTATTCATTTAAAGAAAGAAAAAGATATCAAAACCAAAATTGTCGCATCAATGCCCTTTATCTCATTAATAATCTTCTTTTTATTAGGTTTCACTAAGAATTTATGGCATCCTGGTTGGTTAGTATTTCTCATGATTCCCATTTCAGCGATCTTATTTGAAACTAAACTAAAGGATGGTATAGTTGGAATTATGCCATTTATATCAGTCATTACTTTTTTAATCCTCGGATGGGGATATGATCTCTGGCATCCTGGTTGGGTAGTATTCTTCGCAATCCCAATTGTAGCGATTATTGTAAATGTTGACCTAAAAGATATACCAGTTTCGTTATCACCATTCATCGCAACAATTGTCTTTATCATCTTGGGTGTCCAATATGAATTATGGCATCCTGGTTGGTTAGTCTTTCTAATCATCCCAATGATTGGTACCCTTTATCACAAAAATAAAGTACAGGTACTAGTACTTGAACTAAGTTACATCTTAGCTATCTCATTCTATCTCTATGTGGGATATACCTATGATAAGTGGTACTTAGGAGCAATTGGCTTTATTCTACCCTTCTCTTTTAGCATCATTTTTGGCGTTATAAAAATTACGGTTGATATTCGTAATGATAAGAAAGCACGTATTTTTGTTGGTTTAGTTCTCGCAATTATTTTCCTCTTCTTTGCATTAGGTTTTGGTTTACATGGTTGGGTATGGGCTTGGCAAGTACTCTTACTAATACCTATGGCTGCGATTATAATCTATGATAAATTACGTTTTACATCCTTAATGCCTTTTATCTCCGTAATTCTCTTCTTCTCTATCGGCTATTTCTTCACATTATTTCACTTATCTTGGTTAGCTTTCTTACTAATCCCCTTAGTTGCAGTTATTGAGAATGCCTAAATTAAATTGATTAATCACTATAAGTAAAAAAGTATAATCCCCCCAATTAAATTTAATTATGTGGGATTATACTTTTTTATAATGAACATATTACTTTTTATTCTTTAGAGTTACACTCTCCCCTTCAATATTAATTTCTTCAATTGTTGCTAAAAACTTCTTAAACTTATTATAACCCGCATCTACATAATTAAGATTTTGTTCTCGTAATTTATTATTTAATGCGCTCATTTTCATTTTACTTTTAGAACTTGAGAGAATATCAACAACTGCCTTCTTAAGAATCAATTTATACTCTTCTGTATTTGATTCATTTTTAAATCTAACTCTGTAAACATTTTGCTTTTCCATGTATACTTCGAGGAAATCAAATTCTTCGCGAAAAAATTTCGGTACATTGTTATAACCATAAATTCTTTCATCAAAATCATTCTTAGTTTTAAGGATTTGTTCTTTTAATACTGATATTAACATATCCCCATTATTACTCACTAAGATCTTTTTAACTAAGTCTTTTAGTTCATTACTAACTTTATCGATATCACCATTAATGTTTTCTGCTGATTCATCATTAGTAGTTAAAGCTTCCAAATAGATAAAAATGGAACATGCTTGCATCAATGATGCTGGCGTTTTCTTTTCGCCCATACCAATTACATGTTTTCCAAATTCGCGCCATTTTCGAGCCAATCCAGTAAAATCACTATCACTAGATGCAATCACAATACCCGTTATGTGTGGTTTTGTATAAAGAATTTCCATACCATCGATCGCAAGTGTCATATCAACCGAATTTTTCCCTGATGTGAAATTAAAAGTTTGAATTGGTGTAATGGCATGATCCCTGCATATAGCTTTCCATTTCTCATCTTTTTTATTAGAAAAATCACCATATATTCTTCTGATTGGTGTATCTCCATATTTCGATAATTCTTGAAAGATAGAACCAACTTTATCTAGTGGTAAGTTTTCCGAATCAATTAATACACAATACTTTTTATTCTCATCCATCTTAAGTTACTTCTCCCCTCTTGATAATTATCAATATCCCCATGCTAGATTAATAATATTGTTTATACAACTAATAATAACTATTTTAAATTCTAAAAAAAATACTTGGGTTATTGTTAATTATAACATTCACTTATCTTCCCTTACAATGCATTTAAGCAATAATGTTAACTTATAGCACATATTTTTTCAAGATATTATTGAAAATTCACTAAATTGCATACCCATCAACATTTTATAATCATTAAGCATCACCTTATCGTAGTTAATATGGTACTACTTGTTCGCTATTATAAATGAAGCTATTTATTAAGAATATTAGATTAAAAAGGTGCTTTATTCTAACTTGAAGAATCTAGAATAAAGCACCTTATAATATGGTGGAATATCTTCAATAATTGTACTCCGTAATGTGATGGATTTACACTAATCAAAGGAAATGAAGTTACCTCTACCAAAAAGAGTTTAGCAATATTGCTTAGCGATAAAGGTTATTTTGAACCAATACTATTGATTCATAATCGGGTGACCTTATAAGTAACTACAATCACTAACACTAATAAGCACACCACCAATATAAGTAGAATAGTTAACCTAACTTATATAATGATTCTAAATGAACAAACCTTTTCCCCTGCACAAATCCCACTGATTAATTCCGATTTAATTTCTCTATCGAGTAATGTTTCAAACATTAGTTTATTATGCCCATTACAACATTGACACCAAGTAGGAGAAATAGTACCATAATCCTTTAAATTACGAAACACCCCACATACACACTCTTTAAGAGCCCAAGTTACAATATATTCATTATCTGATATGCGCTCATAAGAAGCTTGTAAATGATCAAAAAAAGCTTGTAATCGTCTTCCATCATCATTAAACGCTTGTTTAATCTCGCTTATACGTTCTTTTGTTGGTTTAGGAATACCACATGGATGCTCCATCCTAATTGCTATAACAGTATCCTTATCAAGTTCATCATCTAGCCTTTTCATTAAGATTTTTGCGAGGTTAATTTGGTCTTCTTTCGCCATTTTGTCAGGAAGTGTCTCATATTCGGGAAAGATCTTTTTGGCACCTTCTAACCCCAATTCTTCTTTTAATGACCTAAATAATTGATAAAATTTGAAATTCATTTTACACTCCTTTATTATTTTATATATTATTAAAATCATTTAACTGAATTTAAATTATAAATGCGTAATTTAAAGAGTTCTAATTTACTAGTTAAAGAATAGTTTTTTATTCTTTGATAACTACACTAGCATGTATGGACGAACAAGAAATAATGTATACAAAAAGATGATTGCTAACTAATACAATCATCTTTTTTACTACTTACTCCCCTAATCTATTTAATCTAATATAAATTATTTTTAATTATTCGCTTAGATTAAACTTGTTGACTAAATAATCTGCTAGATAATTTGCCCAACCTTTATGTGCATTCGAATTGGGATGACCATTAGCACCAGCAGTATTCGCAACGAAATCATTTAGATAGACAATATTTTCATCATTTAACTCATTAATTGCTTGCTGAATACCATTATCAATGGTACTGTTTTTGCCCATCATACCATAAATACTAATGATTAAGTCGTTAGGATTCTTTTCTCTAACATATTCTAAGAATTCTTTATAATCATCCTTAAAGTATTGAGCATATCCAGGATTATAAGCAGACTGGATATATGAAGCTTCATTAGTTCCAAGCCCGATTACAACTACATCAGGATTAAAACTAAAATCATAAGTGGTAGTATAATTCATTGAAACTACTTTATATAAAGAACTCATATTCCATTGTTTTTGCCAATGATATGCTTCTGTACAGATACCTCTTAAAGCTACGATTGAATAATTGAGATTAAGTTTTTGAGCTGTTAGGTAGGCAAAACTACTTGAGCCATCGGAGTTTTCAACAGTTCTTGTAGTTCCTGTACCCAAAGCACCATACCCAGCTGTGATTGACT
>JAAYWZ010000205.1 GCA_012516175.1 Bacilli bacterium | reverse complement strand
TGGTAATACTACTTGAATTGGTGTATAATAGTCATTGTCTAATTTAATATTTGTATTCATAACAACAAATATTATAATGAAAAAAGGTGCTTAATTCTAGACTTAAATATCTAAATTAAGCACCTTTTTTTCTATTCACTTGGGGCTGCTTATTTTTTTACAGCCCCATTATTTTTTTACCCTCTTGATAATTTCCTGAGTTAACTTCTCAATTTCTTCTACTTTTGTATCCTTACCAATGGTAATTCTTAAAGTACCTTTTATATACTCATCAGGTACTCTGATTGCTTGAAGTACATGACTTGGTTCAATTAAATCAGAATGACAAGCACTACCTGTTGAAACACAAATACCTTGTTCATTAAGTTCAAAACATAATTGACTACCATCAACATTTTTAAAAGACACATTTAAGTTACCCGGTAATCGGTTACTACCGATTGCTGGTCCATTAAGTCTTATATCAGGAATTGCTTGCTTTAATCTATCATAGATTAATTCACTTAAGGTTCTTTCTCGTTCATTATGTGTAAACATCTCTTGATATGATAACTCAATGGCTTTAGCCATCCCGACAACATAAGCTACATTTTCTGTACCTGCCCGTTTTTCTCTTTCTTGATTGCCACCATGAATGAGATTCTCAATCTTTGTTCCGGTACGGATATATAAACAACCAATCCCTTTAGGACCATAGAACTTATGGGCAGAAAAACTTAATAAGTCAACCTTTAACTTCTTCACATCAATCGGTAAATGACTAATTGCCTGAATCGCATCGGTATGTAATAGTACCCCTTTTCTAGCACAGATTCCCCCAATCGCTTCTAGGTCTTGAATCGTACCAATTTCATTATTAGCCATCATGATGGACACTAAACAAGTATTAGGGGTTATCTTTTCCTCTAACTCTTGGAGATTAATGAAGCCTTCGGCATCAACGTCTAGATAAATTACTTTATAGCCTAGTTTTTCCAAAAATTGACAACTATTTAGAACGGAAGGATGTTCTATCTTTGTGGTGATGATTTCGCGTTTATTTGGATGTGCAAAGGCTACCCCTTTAATTGCCCAATTATTCGCTTCGGTACCACCTGAACAGAAGAAAATTTCATGCTGTTCAGCATTTATTAATGAAGCAATTACTTTACGGCACTGATTAATGGTTTTTTTATTATGGATACCGATATCATATAATGATGATGGATTCCCGAACTCCTCTTGGAGATAAGGCAACATCGCTTCATAAACCTCTTGCCTAATCTTCGTGGTTGAGGCGTAATCAAAATACAATGGTTTATTCTTCATATGTCGCCGTTGTATCGGTTAAATCGAGGGCGATGAAAGCTAACCTTTCCACGAAATCCCCCAACTTAACTTGTCCTTGGTTCTTTAAATCGGTTAACTTCAGAAACTCATCAACATACTTCTTAATCACAAAAGATTTATGAATGATGCAGGGGTCATCATCATCAAATAACTCAATACTCTTCTTAATGATACAATCACTTTTTATCGGCATATCCAAAATATTTCCCTGATAAATGACTTCATCATTGCGTTTAATCGTGAGTAAACTCACTTATATCACTCCCGTCACAATGAGAATATAATAAATTGCCATTCCGAAGAATAATAAACTGGTCGCAAGTTTAATTAGATGCATCTTTTCTCTAACCACGTTAGATGCTTGCATCGCTGATTGGGTTCTGATAACCACAAAACTAATAACGATTAGTGGTAGGACAAACATGAAGTTATACATGAATAAGAGTAGAATCCCACTAATACCATGACGACTATGTGCTAAAGTTAGGATTACTGGCAAGTATACTTGACCTGTACATAAGAATTCTGTTAAGGAGATAATCGCTCCTAACACAAAAGGTATAATGTAAAGTAATATGTTGTTTTTGTTGTTAAGACTTTCTGTAAAGAATTTGATAACCTTCTTGTTGAACTTTTGGATTCTTTTTGGTAGTTGATTCTTAATCTTGCCATACTCTTGTTTCTTAGCCATGTAGTAGTCATAAAAGTTGAAGAAGGCAAAGATTAAGGAGAACACAATAATAAAGAGATTAATATAGAAAGACAAGTTAGAAATATAGGGTCCTAATTTATTTACGATATTCATTAGGAAAAGTCCAGTGAGGAAATACATCACAAATAACCCTAAGATATAACTAGTAGCCACCGCAATAATCGTTCTTCGATTAGATGATACTCCAATTAATAAAGAGATGAATAGAATGAGCATCGCGATGGCACAAGGATTAACACCGTCAATTAAACCTGCCACTAAAATAAGCAAGAAACCAACAAAACCTTGATATTTACTTGTATCAAGTTGCTTAAACTCAACATCTAGTAAAGGATTCTTGGCATTTTCGATAATATCTTCGACATTATCCTCAATTATCTTGGCAGAATGATAGTATTTACTACCAGCGAACATGAATGGAGTTGTTGCTTTATCATAACCGTAAACATCAACATAGTTTTGGAAATATTGGAGGTTGTCCGTATCAAGAATATTTACATAAACTAATTTTACTCCCCCACTTACGAGGCTGTCAAAAACGTCAGTTTCATTCTCTAAATAGTTACAATTACTACATGAAGGTGAGTAAAAGTAGACAGCAATTTTTACTTCATATGAATTTAAGTCTTTTAAAGGAGTCTCGGCGCTTGTTAATATATTATTAACTACACTATCAAAATTATCAATCGCATAATATTCATTACCTGCAATAATTAACGGTAATTTCACATTATCAGTAAAACCATAGGCGGCTTGATAACGATAGAAATACTTCATGTTATCGAGTTTTTCAATATTTATACCTGTTACTTTAAGACCTTGTGCTTCTAATTCTTGAATGTTTCCACTTGCTAATTGGTTCTTATTTTTATATAAGTATATTATTTCATTGGGCTCTGTATTAGCTTGTACATAAAAAAATGGTCTAACAAGTAGTAACAAAAGTACTGCACATAATACAAATAATATTTTTTTCATTATTAGCCTCCTCACGTATTTATATTATAATCACATTAACCAAAAAAATCTATAATAATACAAAAAAAGGATGCTTACTTAAACATCCTTTTCAAACGCATAAGCGATTTTTCTGACTAATGCTTGCTCCTTGTAATAATCTTGGAGGAGGTTTTCCACCACAATTTTGTTGCTGCGGGTTAAATGAATTAAATTATCGAATTCTTCGAGAATGATGTGAAGATTATTATCACTAAGATAAATCGCTACACTTGTATTATCTATGTGTAAACTATTTAAAACTCTGATAATTTCCTTGGAAATAAAAGGTTCATATTTCTCAAGGTCAACTAAATACAATTCAATATTATTTTCTGGATGTAAACGATACTTTGAGAAGTTAAAGTACTTAAACTTCTTTAATAATCCCTGATTAAAATTCACAAAAGTACCAAGGAGATATAATGCTTCTGTAGGATAAGTATTATTTAAGGTTATTGTGTACCAATGATAATTTGTATCAAGATTTAACTCTTCATTTACTTCTTTCATCCCTTTAGTTTCAAAGTCAACTAAATTATCAAATAAGACTTCACTAAAGCGATAATTAAACTTCTCTAGTTTACCAGCATAACTATATTGGGTTTTATATTCCCGATAATTATTGAAGATTTCCACTTCATCAATAACATCTGCAGTTATGTTGTATTGTGAATCAAACACAATCGATTCGTTATCTTTAACTAATAATTGGGGTACAATCTCATCTTGAAAATATTGATTTAAACGAGCATAAGCATTGTGAATTTTCTCGGTTAATTTATGATCAAATAGATATCCAAGCACAATAAATGTTATTAAGAGTACTAAAACGATGATGGTTAATTCAGTTAAGTGATTCTTTGAAGTTAGAAATAAGATGATAATTAATGATAAGATCGACACTAACGGAATCACCCAGGAAAGAAGCTCATATTTTTGCTTAACCTTAAGGAGTTTCCGAAGTTTTTCATCTTTCAGGATATCCTTCAACTTTGATTCCCCCTTTGTTCTATCATACTCTGTAGTCTGTCTAGTTGTTCAATAAATATCCTGATAATAGTTTCATCGTTGCTAAACAGCCATCAAAGTGCGTGCGTTCCATTCCGTGGGAAGCATGAACACCTGGACCAATTAAAGCAGCGCGAATATCATTGCCACCCCGTAAAGCAGCACTAGCATCACTACCATAATAGGGGTAGATATCTACTACATAATTTATCTTTAAGTTTTTCGCGATTTCAATAAGTTTATTAGTCATATCATAATCATATGGTCCGGAAGAATCTTTCGCACATATCGAAACATCTTGTTCTGTACAGGCGAGATCCTTACCGATACACCCCATATCGACGGCAATCATTTCCGTAATATCAGTTGGAATGTAACTAGCACCATGACCAACTTCTTCATAAGTAGAAATAATGAATTTTGTCGTATACCTTGGTTTCTTATTGTATTCATACATTGCTTTTAATACAGTAAAGACAATTGCCACGGAAATTTTATCATCTAGGTGACGGGACTTGATGAAATCACTTGATGTAATGGTGGTTTTGGGATCAATGGCGATATAATCACCATTATTGATTCCTAGTTTAAGGACATCATCCTTACTCTTAACAACTTCATCAAGTCTAACCATTAGTTCTTCAAAGCGAGAGCCTACTTTATGGGCATCATCATAAACATGGCTAGAATAACTTGTCGTTAAGATTGTACCTGAATAACGCTTATTATCTCTAGTAATAACGGTACAATACTCACCGATTAAAGAATTCGGTTGGTTACCACCAATCGTAACAATATTTAAGGTACCATCACCATTGATGGAACGTACCATCAAACCTAAGGTATCAACATGGGCAGAAATTCCAATTACTTTACCTTGTTCTTCACCAGGAATAGTAATAATCGCATTACCCTTATTGGTTTTTTCTAGTTTTAAATGGAGATCTTCCGCATATTTTTCGATTAAGGTCATGATTTCTCGCGTATATCCCGTAGGACTAGGTGTTGTTAATAACTCATAAGCGATGTTGTAGAAATATATTTTATCAAATTCCATAATACACCTCACACTAAAAGATTAGTATAATTATATAACATTCTAAGTTAAAAAACAATTGAATTAGTTAACCTATGAAAACGCTTTTATTTCTTATGATTAAATAAAGAAAGGTTATCCCTTTCTTTATTTATTCATCTAACTTTTTAATATATACACCATCTTCGCCATCTTTTTCCTTTAATTTTACGATGACAAGTTCTTTTCGCGAAGTAGGTATATTTTTACCAACATAATCACTTCTAATAGGTAATTCTCGATGTCCTCGGTCAATTAACGTAGCTAGTTGAATTCTGCGAGGTCGACCATATCGCATAAGTGCATCTAGAGCTGCTCTTACACTTCTTCCCGTAAATAATACATCATCAACTAGAATAACTACTTTATCCTCAATGCTAAAATCAATCCTAGAAGTATTAACATCTCTTTTCGCATCATCATCACGGAAAGAAGTGATATCGAGTTCACCTAAAGGAAGTTCTACTCCTTCAATTTGCTTGATATTATCTTGAATCCGTTTCGCAATATATGTACCTTTGTTTTTTATTCCAATTAAGACTAAATTATCAGTACCCTTATTCCGTTCAAGAATTTCATGGCTGATACGTTTTAGTGTTCTCGTTAGTGTCGCATCGTCAATAATAAGAATTAAATCACTCATATATGTACCCCCGATCACGTTTACCTCTTAGTTTCTCTTGATGGTATCCAATAAGGTCATATTTATTGATTAAATTGCTCATCTCGATTATTTGCGCTACTTGATCATTACGCATATTGATGTAATTATTCTCTAAAATCATCGTTTGAATATCTTCTTCGGTGTAATTAGGATTAGTTATATAGTAATCATCACGGCTATACGAATAATATACAATGCCATCAGTCCAGTCACCATTGATGAAAGCAACGATATTTTCTTTTAAGTTGAAGATGTCATTACCTAACGCATATTGATTCTTAATTCCTAACATGTTTTGAAGGGTTGGTCCAGCATCATATTCACCCATAACCATAGTAACTTCTTTTGGTTCAATCGCTTCTGGATACCAAATGATAAATGGTACCCTTGTAAAAGCATTATATTCTAACTTTGTCATGCCTTCTTCTAATCCGAAGAGAGTTTCAATTTCGCTCTTAGGCAATTTCGCTGGATGATCACCGTAAACCACGACGGCGGTATTTTCTAATAAGTCGCGGTTTTCCATTTCATTTAAAAACTCACCAAGAGCCCAGTCCATATA
Organism: Bacilli bacterium; assembly: GCA_012516175.1. GTDB lineage: Bacteria > Bacillota_I > Bacilli_A > Haloplasmatales > Haloplasmataceae > JAAZCR01. The sequence goes on along the minus strand of JAAYWZ010000205.1, from coordinate 2,082 downwards.
TCTGGCACTCTTCAAATACCGACAAGTGGTTGCTTTATCAAAGTTTTCACTAATCGCTTCACAATCAATATCAGGAACTTCGACGCCGTTTTCCTTAATAACGTATTTATCTACATCCATCCAAGGCGTATGGTTAGTTAGCGTAATTAATGTCGCATAATAAGGCTCATTAGTATTAGCTAAGTAGGAAATCGATTGTTGGAAAAACTCATAATCGCTTATGCCTAAACCGATAGTTTGATTTTCATTAAAGGTATAGGCACTCTTATCAAGGAAAAGATCATAACCTAAAACGGTGTACATCACATCACGATTCCAGAACGAACCATTATTACCATGCATATACATGGTAACATAACCTTGATCTTGTAATAGACTTTGGGTTGTCACATAAGTACGATTAAAGTGGGTTAAGAATACGGTACCATTATTAACTGGTAATAACGAGGTGTTAAAAACAAACTCACTATCTGCACTTGTCCCAATACTTTGTTGCGAGTAGAAGTTGGAAAAGTACAAGCCTTCCCTAGCTAAGCGGTTAAAGTTAGGTGTTACTTCAACCTCATTACCTTCAAGATCTTGTACTCTAAGATTTATTAGAAAGTTTTCTAAACTTTCAGCATGGATAACGATAATATTTTTACCTTTTAGAATATTTGTGTATTCATTTGTTTTAGCATTGCGATTTTTTTCTTGGAAATACGCAAGGAATGTATCATAATCATCCTCATCGGGTTCATGCTCAATAAAGACATCTACAGATTTTATAATGTCTAAAATATGATAATTATATAAACCAAAATCTTGCACAACAATGGGACGATTCCATAGTTTAGCCGCTTGGGAATAGTTTGCTGGTGCAAGTAGCACGATACCAAAGACGAAAAAGAAGAGAGCTGTCCTTAAGAAATTCAATTTGTTCATGAACATCCGTTGTTTATTCTTATAAATTGCTTTATTTTGTTTCTTAATAGTTAAATATATTAATAAACCTAACGCTATAAAGAAGAAGATCCAATACAGAACATCAAAGGGTGAAATTGAACTTGCTGGGGCATCTGCTACATCAGGTAGTAAACGTAATTGTTTAATTAGTGATAAGGATAAGAAACTACCTTCATAAAAACGATTATATAAGATATTGGCGTATATTAGTAAATACATTAAGAATGTCACAACGCCAAAGTAGATTAAGCGACTCTTTTTTCTTTTATAATTATAACTCAATGCCACTACTAGACAGAACCACGCTAAGTTAAACATTAACGAACGTAAGTTGAAAATGGGCATATCACACATAATCTTAATTAATAAATTAGGTATGATAGCTACAATTAAGAAAACCATTAACAAAATGTCTTCTGTCAAGGCGGACACACAACTTTCAAAGATGAACATGATAAATGCTATTAACTTTTTAATAAAATCTGAGAAACGTTTCATTTTGTCACCACACCAAACTATTGGTCAAATGTTTACTTTTAGTTAAATTCAATATACAATTATAACAAATAAATTATTATTTTTAAAGGAAAAACGGTCCTTTTTTCAAAAGTTAGGAGAATAAAAATGAAGACAATACTAGTAGGCATTAACGCGAAGTACATCCATCCCAATCTAGCAATTAGATATCTTTATGCCTATACAAAAGATAGTCATGATGTTGACTTCCTCGAATTAACAATTAAAGAAAGTATTACTGAAATCATCAATAGGATATACGAATTACAACCAACTTTAGTTGGTTTTAGTGACTATATTTGTAATATTTAAATCATCAAACAAGTAGTATTAAAACTTAAGGAAATAGATCCCAAGATTATGATTCTCCTAGGTGGTCCAGAAGTTAGTTACGATATTGAGCATTGGTTCACTACCCTTCCGATTGATTTTCTCATTAGTGGTGAAGGAGAGTACCCCTTTAAATCATTACTTACTGCACTTGAAAACCACCTTGATTTAAGGAAAGTTCCACAACTAAGTTTTCGAAAAGACAGTAGCATTATAATCAATAAGAAAGAATATATTATTGATTTAAATACCCTACCCTCACCTTACAGGTTAGAACGTGATAGGATAAAT
>JAAYWZ010000204.1 GCA_012516175.1 Bacilli bacterium | reverse complement strand
GATATGAATATGATAATAATGATTATAGCCCTTCCGACTTCATTCTTTTTCAATTAGGTTTAGATGATATTAATTTATCCTCAGTTTTTTATACGCAAGAACTTATCAAAAAATACAAAAGTGGTAGTTCATTAATTGTTGATGTTAATGGTATATTAGATAATGAAACTAATAAATATATTTGTAAGTATTCGAAGAAATTTAAAACTGATATGGAAAAAGCTATTCAATTAGGATATTCTTCTGCTAAAGCTAAAGTGAAGAATATTGTTTACTGGCGTAATCCTGATGATAATATAGAATATCTAGTAATACTTCCAGAAATCGAGCTTACGAAAGAATTTACAACTAGTTAGTAGTAATTGTGTTATTTCCTAAAGTGTGCTATAATATCTTGAATGTAGACTATCAAGAGGAGTTAGTTATATGGAGAAAAAGTATCGAATACGCTTCATGTTATTGATACTGTTTTATGTAGTTGTGTTGGCTTTTCTCTTAGTTAATATTATTAGTAATCCAATTAAAGAGATTATTACCCTAGCGGTTGTCATAGTGTTATTAATGTTACTACAAGCCATCTTTTTGTATCAATATTACTTGAAAGATTCCAAAGCTAAATCAATCGATGAGTTAGGTTACCAAATCCGCAAAGTTGGTTCGAACACATTTAACAATTTTCCAGTTGCGATTCTGGTATATAATGAAAAATATGTCATTGAATGGGTTAACTACTATACAAGAAAACTACTAGGAACAAAGCTTATTGGAAAACATTTGAGTGATTTGGATACAACCTTATTTGAAAAACTTAGTTTAAATGAATATAGCGTTGAGATGGCTAATAAGATTTTTGATGTCATTCATTACCCGCTTTATCGCACGCTCTATTTAATCGATGTAACTGAGCGGGAACAAAAGATACGTCATTTTGAAAGAACACAACCTGCGGTAGGACACTTAGTTGTAGATAACTTAGAAGAAGCAGTAAGAGATTTACCTGAACAACTTCGTTATTTATTCTTAGGCAGAGTTAATTCTGTCATTATGCAGTATGCCAATGAAAATAATATCTTTCTTAAGAGTTACGCTGAAGGCCGTTTCTTATTGATGATGGAATATCAAGTCTTACAAAAGATGATGGCTAATAAGTTTGATATTTTATCGAAGATAAGAAAAGTCTCAGAACAATTCGACTCAACGCTCACCATTAGTATTGGTATTAGTTTTAATCAAAAGAACTTAATCGCTTTAAGCGATAAGGCACTTGAAGCATTAGAACTCACCCAAAACCGTGGTGGGGATCAAGTTGCAGTTATTATTGGTGAAAAAGATATTCGGTTCTTTGGTGGTAAATCGAACATTGTCGAAAAAAGAAATCGCGTTCGCGCAAGAGTTGTGGCAGAAGAGCTACATGAATTAATCCAAGAATTTGATAATGTCATTGTCATGGGACATAAAATACCTGATGTGGATAGTTTTGGTTCCTGCATTGGTGTTTATAATATTGTGCGAAAAAGCGAAAAAGATTGCTTTATCGTGCTTGATTCCCGTGAGATTGATAATACCCTTAATAAAGTACTTACTTACTTGTCAGATAATAAATGTCCTGTGTTAAATAAGATTGTAAGTCCCCAAGTGGCTCTCGATATCATGACAAGTAAAACCTTACTTATCGTTGTTGATACACAAAATCCGAGTTTATTAATTGAACCAAGATTATTGAATAAGGCGAAGAATCTTGTTGTGATTGACCATCATCGCCGTGGTCAACAATTCATTGAAGCACCTGATTTGTTATATACGGAAATCTATGCTTCCTCGACTGTAGAACTAATTACAGAAATTATTGAATATTATCCCTTAAACGTCCAAATTAGCGAAATGGATGCGACAGTCATGTTAGCAGGTATCATCGTTGATACGAATAACTTTACTTACCGTACTGGTTCACGGACTTTTGAAGCTGCGAGTTTCTTACGAAAACAAGGTGCTGATACCATCATGGTTCAAAACATGTTACGGGAAAGTTATGAAGAACACATGCTGAGGGCAGAATTGTTTGAAAAAGTTGAGATTACCCCTAATAACATGGCTATTGTCGTGGCTGATAATATTGACAACTTAACGAAAACAAAACTTGCGCAAACCGCTGACTGGTTATTGATGATTGAAAATGTTAAAGCAAGTTTTGTCATTGGTAAGATTGAACCCAATCTTATTGGTATTAGCTCCCGGAGTTTTGGCGAAGTTAATTGTCAAATCATTATGGAAAAACTGGGTGGGGGCGGTCATTATAATAATGCGGCTACCCAATTAACCGATATGACTTTACAAGATGCCTATAAATTACTTATTGAAAAGATTGATGAGTACCTTGAGGAGGAGAAGAAAAATGAAGATAATACTACTAACTGATGTTAAAGGTCGTGGCAAAAAAGGCGATATCATCGAAGTTGCTGACGGGTACGGTAACTTTCTCATTAACCATAAACAAGCTATTCTAGCAACTGATGCAAGTCTTAAAAAATTAGATGATGAGAAAAAAGCAAGAGCTTTAGCTGATCAAAAAGCCCTTGAAGAAGCACTGGCTTTAAAAAGCAAGCTAGATAATATTATGTTAGTATTCAAAGTAAAAGTTGGTGAAGATGGGAAGTTATTTGGCTCCATCAGCACTAAACAAATCGCTGAAGCATTAGAAAAAGAACATAACTTAAAAATAGATAAACGTAAGTTTGTATTAAAAGATAGTATTAAAACGCTCGGTTACACAAAAGTAACTGTTCAATTACATCGTGATGTTACTGCAGAATTTCAGGTGTTAGTCACAAATAAATAGTTAGGGTGGTAATATGAACACTGTTCCATTTAATAATGAAGCGGAACAATCCCTTTTAGGGTCAGTCTTTTTAGACAATCATGTAATGACGGAAATTGCCGATAAGATTTATCCTGAATTTTTCTACCAAATTCGGCACCAAATCCTGTTTCGCGTCTTTCTCGAACTCTACGAGGAAAGTAAACCCATAGATATTACAACAGTCAGCTCTAAACTAAAAGATAAAAATCAATATCTCGAAGTTGGTGGATTAGAATATCTAATTGAGTTATCTGAACTCGTTCCGACAACTGCCAATGTGCAAACGTATGTTGAAATAGTTAGAGAAAAAGCGATAGTGCGGCGCTTAATTGAGACTGCTAACCTCATCGCCCAAAACGCTACCCGTAGTGATATGGATTTAGATGAGTTGCTTGATGATGCAGAAAAGAAAATCATGTTAGTAGCGCGGGAGCGCAGTGCTTCGGATTTTAAAGAAATACGTGATGTCGTTAATGAGGTATTTGGGAAGATTAAAGCACAAAATGAACGTGGCACCGAATTAACGGGTTTACAAACAGGATTTAGTAGTTTAGATCGGTTAACACTAGGTCTTCAAAAAGAAGACTTGATTATCCTTGCCGCTCGTCCCGGTATGGGTAAAACAGCCTTTGTCTTAAATGTTGCGAAAAACGTAGCTAGATTAAACAATGATCCCGGGATTGCGATCTTCAGTTTAGAAATGAGTGCGGAACAGCTCGTTCACCGTCTCTTAACTAGTGAAGCCCAAATCGATGGACAATCCCTCCGTAAGGGTCGCTTAACACCTGAACAAATCAACTACTTATTAGTCGCAAGTGACAGGTTAGCGCGTTATCATATTTATATCGATGATACTCCCGGCATTAAAGTCAGTGAAGTGCGGGCTAAATGTCGGAAATTAATCCAAACTAAAAATAATCGCTTAGGTTTAATTATCATCGACTATTTACAACTTTTATCTGGTAGTGAAAAATGGACTGGTAATCGTGTTCAAGAAGTGTCAGAAATTTCTCGAGTTTTAAAAGAAATTGCTCGGGAATTCAAGGTACCGGTATTAGCCTGTGCCCAACTTTCCCGTCAAGTAGAACAACGGGAAGATAAAGTACCAATCATGGCTGATTTACGGGAATCAGGAAGTATTGAACAAGATGCTGATATCGTCGCTTTCTTATATCGTGATGATTACTATAATAAAGATTCTACGCGTGTTGGACAAGTCGATGTCATCTTTGCGAAACATCGTCATGGTCCTACGGGAACTGTATCATTATTCTTTAATCGTGAATATAGTGCCTTCTCGGATCTTGACGTCCATCATAAAGCAGAATGAGGTTTATAACCTCATTTTTTCAACCATATATCGCATGAAGGAGCAGAAATCGCATGTTTAATGAAAAGTATAATCTTACTAATGGTAATATATTAGCACAATTAATCAAAGTATCGCTTCCAGTAATGCTTACCTCATTGATGCAGATGGCTTATAATTTAACTGACTTGTTTTGGTTAGGACGAGCAACTAGTGATGATGCTGTTAATACTGGCTATATCGCTAGTGCTGGTATTGGTGGT
>JAAYWZ010000203.1 GCA_012516175.1 Bacilli bacterium | reverse complement strand
CTTTAATATCATGATTATCAATGAGAATCTTTCCTTCATCTACATCATATAAACGCATAATGAGATTAATCATCGTTGATTTACCAGCTCCAGAATGACCAACTAAGCCAATCATTTCCCCTGGTTTTACTTCTAAGTTAATATCCTTTAAGACTGGTTCATATGGACGATAACCAAAAGTGACATGTTCGAGTTTTACAGTACCTTCTAATGGTTGATTAGATTCTGGTACGAGGTTTTTGATTTTTGGTTCCTCGTCTAAGATTTCAAAAATTCTTTCAGTAGCGGTTAACGCATTTGTGAAAGAACGAGGGAAAAAGGTTAACCAACCTAAAGGACCATAAATTAATTGGGAATACTGAGTAAATTGGATTAGATCCCCTAATTGGAGTTTTTCTTTTAAAATTAATGTACCACCGTAGTATAAGATGAAGAAACTACCAATTCCCATGAGGTAATTCAAAATTGGGAAGATAGTATTATAACGCTTTTCATTATTAGCGGTGACATCAGATAGGGTTTTGCTTATTTTAGAGAAGCGACTAACTTCTCTTTCTTCCATTCCAAATGCTTTAACGACTCTAATACCGCTTAAAATATCATGGAGTAAGGAGTTAGCGCGGTCAGAGATACGCCATTGGGAATGGTACATGCTTCTAAAGGTTTGATTCATAAAACGGAAATATAGAACAATGAATGGTACTGGTATTAAAATAAAGAGGGCCATCTTCCAGTTAATGATGAAGAGTAGTACTGTAACTACTCCTAAAGTTAACAGTTGGGTAATGCCTATGGAAATCTCATTAGATATAAACTGTTGTACTCTATTAGTATCACCAGTAACACGATTCATCAATTCGCCTGCTTTGCGCTCTTCAATATAACTAATAGATAAAGCTTGAATTTTACTATAAACAGTTTGGCGCAAATCGTAAGTAATACTAGCACTTACTTTGATCATCAAGCGATTCTTTACGACATTAATTAAAGTATTAGTGAGATTACATAAACCAATCCCTCCAATTAATAAGAGGATGGCTATTAAATCTTTCTTTTTCGGGGTTAAGTAATCATTGATTAAAATCCGATGTAGTACTGGTGATAAAAGATTAATTCCCGTAATTAACCACATTAGTATTAAGGATATGAATAGGGGTAACAAATAAGGTTTAATAATAGCGTATAGTCTTTTAATGACAACTTTTTTATTTAAACAATGACGACAAACATGTGATCCAAATCGATAAGGTCTACCACATTTAGGACAGGTATTTTCTTTATCATCGCTAGTGATTTTCGGGAGCCGATTATTCACGATGGAATTTAGGATGTTAGCGATGGATTTATAGCGATTTATGTGTCTCATTGAGAAACTAATGAGTAGGGTTTCTTCCTCATCATTAGCTGCTTCTAAATGACCAAAACCAACCGCTAAGATATGGCGATATTCTTTATATTTAGAAATCTTTTCTTTTTTTACTAATTCATTTTCTTAAAAAATATAGAAATAAGTCCTAGTAATAACAAAGAAACCTTTAACATTATTTTGTATTTCTAAATCATAGGGCGTCGCACAGAGGATTTGTTCACCATCTTCAAATACCTTTGACTCGATGTCTTTTGGTAATTTAAATAATAATTTCATATATCCACCTACAACAATAACTCAATCTTCTTGAAACTTTTCGTATCTAACTTGGTGTAGTCAGGGATTTCATAGCGATTACCATCGACATCAATGATGAGAATCATGTTAGCTCTAATATTAATGAAATTATTAGGATCTCGGCGAATGATGAACTTACGACGACCGAAATTGGTTTCGACTTCCCAATTACTGTAACCAAATTCATCTTTAATGTTGTAGATTTTTGTTATTTTGGGCAAATAATAGCGACGTTCAATTTCTTCTTTAAACAACTCTTGAATTTCTTGAGAGAAGAGGCTAATATCTTCAATAATGCCAATTTCCTTCTGGTCTTTATCACGGACGGAGATAAATTTGTTCTCATAATTAAAAGGGAAGGCTTTAATCAAGTTTACCCGGGGATATTCAGTATTATTAAACTTTAATCCTAGAAAGCCATTTTTATTACGGAAAAACTCCGCATTTTCTGGTGTAAGATAAGTGATTTCACTCATTTTAAACCCCCCTTAAGCGTAATGCTTCATTTTGTTTTTTAACTAAATTAAAATAAATACCTTTTAATTTCATCAATTCTTCGTGTGTCCCACTTTCTTTAATCTGACCATTTTCTAACACAAATAAACGGTCCGCATTCTTTAAAGTTGATAAACGATGAGCAATGGAAATTGTTGTTCTACCTTTGACTAAGCGTTCTAAAGCTTCTTGAATTTGTTTCTCCGTTTCTGTATCTAAACTGGCTGTGGCTTCATCAAGGATGAGAATACGAGGGTTTAATAAGACAGCTCGCGCAATCGCAATCCGTTGTTTTTCACCACCAGAGAGGCTCTGACCACGGATACCAATGACAGTATCGTAACCTTCAGGAAGTTTCATGATGAAATCATGGGCATTCGCGATTTTGGCAGCTTCGATTATTTCTTCCCGAGTGGCATCGGGTCTTGCATAAGCAATATTTTCTGCGATACTACCCATGAATAAGTAGGTTTCCTGTAAGACAAAACCAATTTGTGTATGGAGACTATGAAGACTGATATCGCGAATATCGATACCATCGATAGTAATTTGTCCCTCTTTAACATCATACAAGCGGCAGATGAGATTAGCGAGAGTTGATTTACCAGCTCCAGTATGTCCGACTAAACCAATCATCTCGCCTGCTTTGATATCAAAATTTATCTCTTTTAGAATTGGTTTATTAGGCTCATATTCGAAACTGACGTTTTTGAAAGTGATATCTCCTTTTATATTAGGAAGGACCGTCGCATCTTTGTGTTCTTCGACTTCTGGAACAGTATCGAGTATCTCAAAAATGCGTGAAGCTGAGTTCATACAACTGCTCCACCAGTCAGTAATCCTCGTCATGAATTCTAGTGGTCCTAGTAACATCCCTATATATCCAGTAAAGGATATCAAGGAACCAAAGGTTAATTGGTCATTTACAACTAACCAGGAACCTATACTCCAGATGATTAAGCCACTCGTGCCCATAAAGAAATAGATTAGTGGGAAGACTGTTTGATTAATTCTATTTACATTAACATTAACCTCATAACTTCTACGATTTACCACACTGAACCGTTTGATTTCTGCTTCTTCACGGCCAAAAGCCTTAACTACGCGGGAACCATTGATGGAATCACTAATGATGGAGTTTAAGGCACTGTTTTGCCTAAACATGCGGTTGTATAGTACTTCTAATATCGGAAAGAGCTTTTTTAAAGCATAGGTCACAAGAGGTATGGGTAAAAGTGCTAGGAGCGTTAACTTCCAATTAATAATCATCATGATTGTGAAGATGCCAATGAACTGAATGATATTCACAATAAAATAAGGTACACCATCATGGAAGAAGTATTGCAGGTTCATTGCATCTCCATTGACATTATTCATTAAAGTTCCTGTTTGCTTATTATTGAAGAAACTTAAGGATAGTTTTTGAAGAGCATTAAAGATCTCTGTTTTTAAATCGTAGATAACCTTACTAGAAAAGGTAGAGTTAATTCTTCCATATAAGATACTTATTAAAGTTGCCAAGAGTTTTACGATAGCGATGCTGATGACAATAAAACCAATCTTACCAAATAGTTCTCCTTCTTGTTTTAAAACTTCATCATAAAAGATATTACCAGTAAGATAAGGAATGAAGACATTTAATCCACTCGAAATAAGCATTAATATTAACATTAAAATAATTTGAAATTTATATTTCGGAACATAGGAAAGAACGCGAAAGAAAATTTTCCGTTTATCGAAACATTTAGGACAGATTTTCCGCACTGGGTCTTCATAGAGACTACCGCATTTAGGGCATGTTCTTGGTAGTTCATGAGCCTTATAATCTCTTTCTTCTAAAGTCTGCCCCCTCTTTACTTTTTCAAAGAGCTTACAGAATAAATTAAAGTCACGGAGGACGCTATTCGTAAATTGACAGAGAATTAAGTCATCGCCATTTACCGTGGCTACTAATATACCTGAACTTACTAATTGTTCGCAAGTTAGTTTTTCAATATCTTTATTTTCAAGGTATGATACGCTATCTTCTTCAGCATTTATAGTTATTAGTGCATCTTTAGTCCCTAAAACATAACTAGTACTATTATATCCATGTAAGTCTAAATCGCCTTTCGCTAAGATGATGATATCATCTTGATTAATCTGATAATTCTTAAGGATGGTTAAAATATCATTCGGTATTTCCTGGATTAACTCTTTCATATTCACACCTCACAATCTCCTTCTATAGTTTAAAACAATTACATAAATACTTCAATAATAAATAGGAACTTTTGACATTATGTGTTAAAATAATATTAAAGGGGGATGTTAATATAATGAACAACTTTAAGTTAATAGGTTATGAAAATATAGAACTCAATGTCAATGAGTATCTATTAGATGACATGAAGGGGATAGTCATTTGTGTACATGGAATGTGTGAGCATAGTGATAGATATCATGAATTTGCGAACTACTTGAATTCGCAAAATTATGGTGTCTTTACCTATGATCACCGTGGGCATGGTAAATCAATACTTATTGATGAAGAAAAAGGTTTTTTGGGTAAAGACGGTTTTAATAAGATGGTTTATGATCTTGACATCATCGTTAACCATGCTAAAGAAAGATTTCCTAATCATAAAGTTTATTTATTAGGTCATAGTATGGGTTCCTTTGTGACCCTAAGATATCTCCAAATGTATAATAAGGTAGATGGCGCTATTTTAAGTGGTAGTAATTATGGCTTTAAGATGTTAAGACTAGGGACTGCGATAGGTAAAATCGCTTGTATCGTTAAGGGGGAAAAAGCACCAGGTAAGTTATTAGAACGCTTATCCTTTGGCAGTTACAATAAAGTCTTTGCGCCAAATCGCACCGCATTTGACTGGTTAAGTCGTGATGAGAATGTGGTTGATAAGTATATTCAAGATGAAATGTGTGGTTTTACCTGTTCTAATCAGTTCTACTATGACTTTTTTAAAGGTTTGCTAGCTATTAGTAAGAAAACCAATATGAACAAAATTAATGCTCAAACACCTATTTTTATCATTTCTGGAGACAAGGACCCTGTTGGTAATTTAGGAAAGGGTGTCGTGGCTTTATATCGAGTGTTAAAGAATCAAGTTAATAATGTGGAAATGAAACTTTATCCTAATGGTCGGCATGAGATTTTAAATGAACTAAATAAAGATGAAGTTTATCAAGATATTGTCAATTGGTTAAATAAAAATTAAATTATTGCATAAAATATATCACCTACCTATCATAATGTACTATGAAAGGTAGGTGATTTTATTTGCGGCGTGGCATAACAATTTTAATATTATTCTTCGGTATACTTATCGCTTTAAACAATAAGTTGCATTTTATGAGTACTACTGAAGACAATATACCAGAAGAAGCGATTAGGTTAAGGATTGTGGGTAATAGTAATGATATTTATGATCAAGAAATTAAATTAAAGGTAAGAGATGAAGTATTAGAAGTAATTAGACCATTAATCGATAATACAGAAAATGCGGAGGAAGCCCGCATGATTATCTATAACCATTTAGATGATATTAAAGCTGCTGTCGAAAAAGTGTTGGTAGAAAATGAAGTAGAAATGAATTATTATGTCGATTATGGCCTGGCTTATTTTCCTACAAAAGTATATAATAATACCCTTTATCCAGCGGGAAAATATGAATCTGTGTATATTGTCTTAGGAGAGGGAGAAGGTGACAACTGGTGGTGCGTCTTATTTCCAACTTTATGTATTGTTGATCTCGCTACCACCGATTATGAGATAGATAGTGATAAGGTAGAGTATTCATTTTTAATTGTCGAGAAAATTAAAGAGTGGTTTAAACATAAATAACATAATTTAAACATAATTTATAGGGGGTGGATTCTTATGAATGAAGATGTCAAGATTAAACAATATGAACATAAAGATTATGAGAAAGTAATGCAATTCCTACAAGGAATAGAAGGATTGCAAGAGATTGAAGAAGAATTATTCCCAAGAGCAATTCTTATTGAAAATAATGACGAGGTTTTGGGAATGATTACTTATGAAATGTTTAGGAAGAAAGCTTTAATTCGTTATTTTATTTTTGAAAAAGATTTAGCTGACGAGTTAATCTTACAAATGTATGAAATGTTTTTTGCGAATTTACGTAAGCAGAATATTTGGGAGGTCTACGTCATTGTCAATAATCCTATTCTTACTGACATTTTTGCGAACCTTGGTTTTAAAGAGTATCCGAAAGAGAACTTCTTTCTTACAGAAGAATGTATCCTAAATACTAAATATAAGAATGCGACGGTTATGGTATTTGAAATACCGCATTAATAAAAGTTAAGAATGATTATAAACTATAAATGTAATCATTCTTTTTTTATTTAGTGATATTAGTAGATTTTACTTGCATTTTATACCTGAAAGTAATAAAATATGCTAGGAATCAAAATCAAACTAAACATTTAGTTTAAATATACTAAACTTTGATGAAAATAGAAGGAGATTAAGGATGATATTAGACCATTCTAAAGCACCTATTTATGAGGCTCTTAAAAAACTAATTGAAGATGATACCATCCCTTTTGATGTGCCTGGGCATAAACGTGGTCGAGGCAACCCATATCTTCAAGAGTTTTTAGGTGAACAAGCATGTAAATATGATGTCAATTCCTCAAAAACGATTGACAATGCGATGCATCCAACTGGGGTTATAAGAGAAGCAGAAATTTTAATGGCAGATGCTTTTGGAGCTGACGAAGCTTATTTGATGGTAAATGGGACAACCCAAGCCGTACAAGCAATGATTTTGGCAAGTTGTCAAGAAGGAGAAAAAATAATTCTTCCCCGAAATGTACATAAATCAGTTATCAATGGTCTGATTTTAAGTGGTGCGATTCCTGTTTATGTCAATCCAGGTATCGATAATAAATTGGGTATCTCTTTAGGTATAAGTGTTGAGGATGTTAAACAAACCATCATTGATAATCCTGATGCGAAAGCCATTTTAATTATTAACCCTACTTATTATGGTATATGTTCCAACATTAAGGAAATCGCAGATCTAGCCCATGAATATGGGATGTTGGTTCTTTGCGATGAAGCGCATGGTTCGCACTTCTACTTTAATGAAAATACACCCCGTGGTGGCATGGAACTTGGAGCTGACATGTGTGCATTAAGTTTACATAAAACCGGTGGGTCACTAACCCAAAGTTCCGTTTTATTAGTAAGTACAAAAAATATTAAACCTCATTATGTACGTAGTATCGTTAACATTATGCAGACAACTAGTGCTTCCTATTTACTGATGACAAGCCTTGATTTGGCTCGAAAACAATTAGCGCTTAATGGTAAGGAACTGATTAATAATATAATTGAACTTGCTGAATATGCCCGTACAGAAGTGCGCAAAATCGGTGGCTATATTGTTTTTGATCGGAGTATGATTAATGGTGATACCATTTATGATTATGATTTAACTAAGTTAAGCATCAATGTTGCTAATATTGGTTTAACAGGCTTTGAGATTGGAGCGATATTAAGAGATGAGTATAGAATTTTAATCGAGTATGGCGATATCAATAACTTCATGTGTGTCATTAGCCTTGGTGATACGAAAGAAAATATTGATAAACTAATATTTGCGCTAAAAGATATCAAGGAAAAGTACAAATCAGAACCCATTGAAATCGCGAAAGCTGAATTTACCATTCCAGAAGTTTGGGTATCACCCCGTGAAGCATTCTATGCGCGGAAAATGCCTGTACTATTCAAGGAAAGCGCCGGACTAGTCAGTGGTGAATTTATCATGTGTTATCCACCAGGAATTCCGGTTATCGCGCCTGGGGAAATCATCAGTCAAGAAGCGATTGATTATATCCTTTACTCTAAAGAAAAGGGCAGTATAATTACTGGTCCTGAAGATTTAACTAATGAATATATTAATATTTTAGTATATTAAAATTATCGATTTGGAGGTCTAAAGTGGACAAAAATATTTTAACATTTCTATTCTGTAATAGTACTTATGATGAAGCGAAAACTGTCATTTTTGGTGCACCATTCGATGGTACAACATCATATCGACCAGGGACAAGATTTGCGCCAAATGCGATTAGAATTGAATCCTATGGCTTAGAAGTTTATAGTCCTTATCAAGATAAGGATTTAACAGATTTCAATATATTTGACGCAGGTGATTTAGTTCCGAAAATTGGTAGTGTTGATAAGATGATTGATGACATTGAGGCCTTTACTTCTAAACTCCTAAATGATGGTAAACAACCAGTCATGCTTGGAGGTGAGCATTCCTTATCAGTCGGAACAATCAGGGCAATGGCCAAAAAATATCCTGATTTACATATCTTACATTTTGATGCCCATACCGATTTGCGTGATACTTTCTTTGATCACAAATTATCCCATGCGAATGTTCTGTATCGCGCTTGGGAACTATTAGGTGATGGGAGAATCTTCCAATTTGGCATTCGTTCAGGCGCGAAGGAAGAGTTTGAATGGGCTAAAGAACATGTTATTCAGAATAAATATAATACAAATGGATTAGATGAAGCTATCGAAATCGTAAAGGATAAACCAGTATACATTACAATTGACTTAGATGTACTAGACCCATCCGTCTTCCCAGGAACAGGTACACCTGAACCAGGTGGCATTAGTTTTCATGAATTACTAGAAGCAATCCTTAAATTTGTGAAACTAAATAATATTGTGGGGGCTGATGTGGTGGAACTTGCACCTCATTATGATCAAACTGGTGCTTCGACGATTGTGGCTTGTAAAGTATTAAGAGAATTACTTATGGCTATTAGTAGATAAGGAATCAATTAAAGAGTCAATCTTTGATTGATTCTTTTATTTTTGTAAATAATAATTGATTAATTTAGAGAAGTTGCACTATAATAGTGATAATTACATTAATAGTGATAATTACATTTTATATGGGTTTTTATTGGATATTGTTAAATATAATAGTACTAAAGGGGGTGGAAAAATGAAAATTAATGAAGATTTTCTTTTTTTAGAGGAGTTAGATGATGATTTATTTAAACGATATCAAATGATTGAGGAGGCATTGCGATATCGTAATTGTACAGTGTTTTTACAAATGCAGGTGTATCTAGAACATTTATTTAAGTTTGTATCAAAGCGGGAAGGATATAATATTAGTCAAACGACATTAGGAGACTTTTTGAAGCATACTTTGATTAAGGATTATTGTTCACTTCGAATTGAATTTATGAACTTTGATCAGTTGAAAGAAATAAACTCTTTAGGTAATATATATAAGCACCAAAAATTGTTGCCATTTAATATTGAAGAATTTATCAAATGTATTAGAGTAATATATGAAATTTCACGCAAAGTCTTTAATCATTATCATAAGTTACCTAAGCACAACATCAAACCACTAAATGAAGGTTATTATCATCAGGTAATTAAAGAGGAGCAAAGTAAAACGGAAGAAATGTCAATGTATCGTAGCCAAGTTGATTTTTTAAGAGAAGCGTTAATTGAAAAAGATGAAGAGTTAGAAAGGCTTCAGAAAGAAGTAGAAGGTTATAAAGAACAATTAAAGAAAGTAACTAATAATGAAAAAATGGTAAAACATCTTAAGAAAGAGAATGAGAATTTAAAGGAAAAAGTAGAAACTTTAACTAGTGATAACAAGACACTTAAACAACAGTTACATGTTATTAGTCAAGATAAAGAAAAATTAGAAAAAGATAATAAGTTCTTAAAGGAGTTTAAGGATGTGGCGGAAAAAATATTAAGTAAGATTATCGCTGAGAAACATATTAAAACTTATGATATCCTTGACTTAAATTATTTTATTGAGAAATATTTACCAAATTTAAAACACATATGAGTTTTTATCATATGTGTTTTCAATTTGGTAAAACCATGCTAGAATGTGAATAAAATATTAATAAATTGTTAAATTTTCGTTAATTTTATGATAAAATAAAGATAATATTGGCACGAGGTGAAAAACCATGTTTGAAGTAACTGAATTAGAATACGCATTAAGAATGCTAGTAGCTTTCATCGCAGGAGGTATCATTGGTTTTGAGCGAGAACGCCATAAGAAACCAGTTGGGTTTCGTACTTACGTGTTAGTATGTTTAGGATCAGCTGTAATTACCATTGTTGGAGTGGAAACAGTTAGACAAACATTAGAGTTAGCTGCCCATGATCCCGCAGCTTATAATGTCTTAAAGATAGATACAGTACGATTAAGTGCCCAAGTTGTTTCGGGGATTGGCTTTTTAGGTGCAGGTACCATCATTCATGATAAAAACAATATCATTAGTGGTTTAACTTCCGCAGCTAGTCTATGGGCTGCTGCGATGATTGGTATTGCGATTGGGTATGGATATTATTTTATTGGAATTCTCGCAACCTTCTTAGTAGAAATTACTTTAATTCTTAGTAGTGTACGTTCTTATTATAATCGTCCCCAAGCTCTTAAAAACAAGGATGAGTAAAAAAAATAATAGGCAGCACATGGAAAGTGCTGCCTATATTTTTTTGGTCATTTTACGGTGTTCAATATTAGCGTCAAGAATGATTTCTCCTTCAGCATGATATCCAAGACGTTCATAAAAAGGAATAGCTGTTAATTGGGCGTTAAGCATCATTTCTTTAATGCCCAGTGATTTCGCATAGTTTTCGATAGTATTCATGATTAAGCTTCCTACACCTTTTTTACGATACTCTTTTAAGACGCAGACGCGTTCAACTTTACCGATATGATGAACAATCCGAAAACGCGCAGCACCAATGGCGTTATCATTATCATCATAGACGATGAATTGAGTTGCTTCGCTATCTAAATAATCGATTTCTTCTTCAATTGGTACTTTTTGTTCAATTAAGAAGACTTTACTTCTGACAATGACTTGATCATAAAAATGTTTTTGGTTATTTGCGATAATACACTTCATAAACTCACCTCTTATATCATAAATATTTTAATGTCTTTTAGCATGTTTTTCAACTAGGAATTAATAATACAAAAAAATATGAATATCGAAGTAATTATGATATAATTAATACAAGTGAAAAATGTAAAATATGATTTAAGAGGTGGAGTATGTTAATTGTTGAAAATATTACAAAAACATATCGCTTAAGCAAAAAGCAAATGTGGATTGAAAATTCTAATAACCCTCTAAAAGTTGCAGCTAATAATGTAAGTTTTACCGTGAAGCCAGGAGAAATATTCGGATTATTAGGACCAAATGGGGCTGGTAAAACCACTACTCTTAGATGCATATCCACATTAATTAAACCTGATAAAGGGGACGCATTTATTGAACTTAATAATGAAAGAATAAGCGTCGTTAATGAGGATGATAAGGCTAGAGGGAAGTTATCATTTTTAACGAGTGAATTGAAACTTGAAGATCATTTTACACCTAATTATTTATTCAATTTTTTTGGTCAATTATATGGCTTAGATGAAGATACAATTGCGAAAAATAAAAAGAAGTTATTTGACACCTTTGGGATTAATGATTTTGCGGAAGTTAAGGTTAGTCAAATGTCAACAGGGATGAAACAAAAAACTTCCATCGCCATATCCTTAGTCCATGATCCTGATATTATCATCTTTGATGAACCAACGAATGGTTTAGATGTATTAACAGCGCGGACAGTAACTGATTACTTACAAGAATTACGTAATGAAGGTAAGACCATCGTTATCTCTACACATATCATGAGTTTAGCTGCAAAGTTATGTGATCGTATTGGTATTATCATCGATGGAAAGATTCGGATGGTTGGAACAACCGAAGAAATTCTCGAGGAAACCAATACTAGAGATTTAGATGATGCGTTTTTTGAAATCTTTAAGAGATCAAAAGAAGAAGATGGGGGTATAGTGGCATGAGAAATATCTGGACAATTGTGAAGAAAGAATTAGCACGGGTTTTTACTGATAAGACAATGATCTTTTCTTTATTTATACTACCTCCGTTAACCATGTACCTAATTTATGGTTTAATGGGTATGTCAGCTAAAAATGAAGCGAAAAAGATTAATGCCTATACACCAATTGTCTATGTGGTGAATGCGCCTGATACCTTCACCAATAATGGAAAGCAAGTAAAAAGTTTTTCTGGTGTAGTTGAAGACTACAAAAACTTGATGAAGTTAAATGAAACTGAGAGTTTAGTGGCGAATGCGGGCATTCATTACATTAATGAAAGTGAATTTGAATCAGCAAAAACCAAACTTCAAACCCAAGAAATTGATCTCATCATATACTTTCCTGCTGACTTTATCCAAGTAGTAAAAAATGATGATGCTACAAATAAACCGCAAGTGGAAATCCTATATAATATAGATAAATCCTATTCAGAAAGCACCTATTATGGTTTTGTTGGGGTTATGAGTCAATATGAAAACAGTATAGCCGCAACGAAGATTGAACTTGAGAAGCTAAATATCTTCAATGAAAAGGTGACTGATCTGGGTGATACTGAAAAAGCGCAAGGTCGCTTTTTAGGGATGTTCATTCCGATGATCCTCATAATTTATCTCTTCACTGGTGCTATGAGTGTAGGAATGGAATCAGTAGCAGGAGAAAAAGAAAGGGGAACTATTGCGACCCTTTTAGTTACCCCAATTAAGAGAAGTGAACTAGCGGTGGGGAAAATCATTAGTATTTCCGTAATTGCTGTTCTTTCTTCAATCGCTTCTTTTATAGGTCTTGTGGCTGTAATGCCGCAGTTTAACGAAATAAGTGGTGATGAGAATCTATTTGGTGGACTAAAATATCAAATTAGCGATTATTTGATGTTGTTTGGAATTATGTTTGTTTCAGTATTACTGTTTGTTGGGCTTGTGGTAGTAGTGTCAACTTTCTCGAAAACTACTAAACAGGCTGGAGCTTTAGTTACCCCACTTATGCTTATTGTAATGGGGATATCCTTCTTTAATATGTTTAATATGGAAGTAAGTCAAAATCCTATTGAGTATTTATTACCAGTTTATAACATTGTCTTAGTTTTAAAAGCTATTTTCCAATTTAACATTACTTTTGTCAATTGGCTATTAGCCGTGTTTTCAACTTGTATATACATAGGATTATTAGTTCTGATAATTCAAAGAATGTTTAAGAGTGAAAAAATTATGTTTAGCAGATAATAATATTAAGGGGTGGTGCATTAAAGAGAAAATACTAGCGCTTACATTTTGGCTTATGCTTGAAAAAAGTGTTGATTAGTAGTAAAATTATTGTGGAACTATAATAATGTGAAAAAAATCACATTTAATTTTAAGGAGGAAGATTATGGCTGTTAAAGTCGCTATTAACGGATTCGGCCGCATTGGACGCTTAGCATTCCGTTTAATGTTTAATGATCCAGATTTTGAAATCGTTGCGATTAACGATTTAACAGATGCTGGCACATTAGCTCATTTATTAAAATATGATTCTGCTCAAGGTAGATATAACTTACCTGTAGAAGCAAAAGAATCTGCCATTGTTGTTGATGGTAAAGAAATTCCTATTTATGCCGAAAAAGATCCTAAACAATTACCATGGGGTCAATTAGGTGTCGATGTTGTCATCGAATCTACAGGCGTCTTCACTGATAAAGAAAAAGCAGAAACACATATTGTTGCCGGTGCTAAACATGTTATTATTTCAGCACCAGCTAAAGGCGATTTAAAGACAATTGTATTCAATGTTAACCATGACATCTTAGACGGATCTGAAACAGTTATTTCTGGAGCTAGTTGTACAACTAACTGCTTAGCTCCAATGGCTAAAGTCTTACATGATAAATTTGGTATCATTCAAGGTTTCATGACAACAATTCATGCATATACTAATGACCAAAATACACTTGACGCTCCTCATCGTAAAGGTGACTTAAGAAGAGCTAGAGCTGCAGCACAAAACATCGTTCCTAACTCAACTGGTGCTGCGAAAGCTATCGGTTTAGTTATTCCTGAATTAAATGGTAAGTTAGATGGGTCAGCTCAACGTGTTCCTGTTATTACAGGTTCAATTACTGAATTAGTATGCGTCTTAGAAAAACCAGTTACAAAAGATGACATTAACAAAGCTATGAAAGAAGCAGCTAATGAAACTTTAGGTTATACTGAAGATGAAATCGTCTCCAGTGATGTTATTGGTATGACATATGGTTCTTTATTTGACGCTACCCAAACTAAAGTTATGACTGTTGGCGATAAACAATTAGTTAAAGTTGCTGCTTGGTACGATAACGAAATGAGCTACACTGCTCAATTAGTACGTACTGCTAAATACTTTGGTCAATTAATTAAATAGTAATAAAGATAATAGTAATTATAGACATAGAAAGGTTATCGATTAAAGTTGATAACCTTTTCTTTTATGTTTCATATTTTCCTCCATCAATTGAATATGATTATATAGATAACTAGAATTGGAGGATATATGAAATATTTAGTAGAAGAGATTATTTGGGGTTGGCCATTAATAATCATATTATTGTCATTAAGTTTTTATTTTTCAGTTAAAACCCATTTTGTCCAATTTCGGTATTTTAAGATAATGCCTAAACTTCTCTTTGAGAAGAATCATAAAAGTAATAAGATTAGTGCATTTCAGACTGTTTCCTTAATTCTTGCCAATCATATCGGGACAGGCAATATTGTTGGGGTAGCATTTGCGATTTGTTACGGTGGACCAGGAGCTATTTTTTGGATGTGGTTAACAGCACTTTTGTGTTCATCATTATCCTTTATGGAAAATACTTTAGGTCAATTGTATAAAACGGAGATTAATGGTGAATATCGGGGTGGAACAGCTTATTACATCGCTCGCGGTATCGGTTCTAAGTTTTGGGCTTACAGCATCTCCCTCTTATTTCTTGTCTGTTTAGGTATCTTCATGCCCACGATTCAAGCAACTACAATATCTGAAACACTAAGCACAACCTTAAAACTTGATAAAATAATTATCGGCTTAAGTGTAACAATTCTATTAGGATATGTAATTATTGGTAATGCGAAGAGGTTAGTTAGATTCTCAGAGGTATTAGTGCCTTTTATGGCCATTTTTTACATCATTATTTCACTAGTGATTATTATCTCCCATTTTTCTTTGATTGATGATGTGATAATCTTAATTATTAATAATGCATTAAATAAAAAAGCAGTATATGGAGGTATTATCGGTAAAGCCATCAATATTGGGATGCGAAGAGGTATCTTCACCCATGAAGCAGGGATTGGTACATCCCCGAACATTTCTGCTTCTAGTAATGTTAGTCACCCAGTTAAACAGGGATTGTTGTCAAGTTTTTGTATCTTTATCGACACCATTATTTTATGCTCCTTAACAGCTTTTATTATCTTAATTACTAATAAATACAATATCATCTCCGATGAAGGGTATCTATTCATAGGATTACAGGATAAAGGGTATAATGAGTTTGTGAGTGAGGCAGTTAACACTGTATTTACAGGTTGGGGAAATCTGTTTATCACTATTTCAATCTTCTTATTTGGTTTTACTGCTCTTTTTGGTAGTTTTTATAACGCACAAACTAATTTAATGTTTATCTTTAGAGAAAATAAATACAGAATCGCAAACTTCATTTATAAGATTATCTTCCTAGTAATAATATTTATTAGTAGTCTTTATACAGCTGAATTTGCATGGATCATTACAGACTTAGGTGTTGGGATTGCATCATTTGTGAATATCGTGGTACTCTTTATCTTAAAAAGAAAAGTTATTGATGCCTTAAAAGATTTTGAGTTAAAATATAAAAAGAAAGTTAAATTAGATTACTATAATAAGGAATTAGAATGTTGGCGAAATCAGGTGAAATGATGAAAATTGGAATTCTAGCGATTGGTGATGAAGTCGTTAGTGGAAAAACCCTAAATAGTAATGCGACTTATCTTGCAAGTATTTTAGAGGTAAATCAATTTGAAATAACCCGCCACTTAGCAGTAAGGGATGTAGAAACAGAAATTCTTTGTGCCTTAGATTTCTTGTATGAAAGTGCAAACGTGGTTATTACTATCGGTGGTTTAGGTCCAACTGTGGATGATGTAACAAAAGAAGTCTCAGCAAAATACTTTCAGGAAGAAATGCTATTATATCCAGAGGTTATAGATAATATTCAGAAGTATTATCAACATACTCATAAAGAGATGTCAGAAAACAATATTAAACAAGCTTATTTTATCCCTGGATCTATTATTATGGAGAATAAACATGGAACTGCCCCAGGGATGATATATGAGAAGAATGGAAAGGTTGTAATAAATCTTCCTGGACCACCAAGTGAACTCGAACCAATGGTTGAAGAATATGTCATTCCTTACTTAGAAAAATTAGGATTCCACAAAATCTATAAGAAACATTATCGCTTAATGAACATTGGTGAATCTGATGCGGAAATGAAGATTAAAGATTTTTATGTACTATTCCCTCATATAAAAATTGCACCTTATACTGGTATTGGGTTTGTGGATTATCGAATTATCACTACTGACCCCAATTATAAAGATGAATTTGAAGAATGTGTCCAAGCCTTTGAAACGAGAATGAAGGAATTTATCGTGGGTGATGGAAGTGACCCCCTCCAAAAAACCATCATTGATTTATTAAGAGAAAAGGGATTAACTTTGGCAGTGGCAGAAAGTTGTACTGGTGGAATGATTTCTTCCTCAATTGTGGATATTGCGGGAAGTTCTGATATTTTAGTGGAGGGAGTTGTAACTTATAGTAATGATAGTAAAATGGCTCGCTTAGGTGTTAGAGAAGAGTTATTAGAGAATTTTGGAGCTGTTAGTCCTGAAGTAGCCTTAGCGATGGCTACAGGAGTGCGTTTAACTAGTAAAGCGGATATTGGAATTAGTACGACTGGTATCGCTGGTCCTACTGGAGGGACAAAGGAGAAACCAGTGGGTTTAGTCTATAGTGCGATTGATTTTAAAGGACAAACCTATGTATACAAAAACATCTTTAGAGGAGACCGGAATAAGATTAGACAAAGGGCTACTTTGCAAATTTTATTTGAATTATATCAGTTAATTAAGAAAACGCTTTAATTGTGATATTTTTCGCAAACTAATTGAATTTACTTCTTTCACAAATTATAATATACTTGTATCAATAAGGAGGTTTTTGTTATATGGCCAAAAAAACAATTAGAGATGTTGAACTTAAAGGTAAGAAAGTATTAGTACGGGTGGACTTTAACGTACCAATGGATAAAAAAACACGGGAAATCACTGATGATAACCGAATTGTCCAAGCCCTACCAACCATTCAATATATTATTGACCAAGGTGGAAAAGCAATTCTTTTCTCTCACTTAGGCAAAGTTGAAAAAGAGGAAGATAAAGAAAAGAACTCTTTAAGACCAGTCGCAAAACGTTTAAGTGAACTCTTAAATAAAGAAGTTGTGTTCGTACCTGTTACACGTGGTAAAGAACTTGAAGATGCGATTTATAATCTTAAAGAAGGCGATGTACTATTATTTGAAAATACCCGTTTTGAAGATCTTGACGGCAAAAAAGAATCTAAAAATAATCCTGAGTTAGGCGCTTACTGGGCAAGTTTAGGTGACGTGTTTGTAAATGATGCATTTGGTACTGCACACCGTGCTCATGCTTCTAATGTGGGAATTGCTACCCATCTCGAATGTGTATCAGGCTTCTTAATGGAAAAAGAAATCAAGTTTATCGGTGGCGCTGTTGATAATCCTGTGCATCCCTATGTAGCTATCTTAGGTGGTGCAAAGGTTTCTGATAAAATTACGGTTATTGAAAATCTTTTAGACAAAGCTGATAAAGTCCTTGTTGGTGGCGGTATGATGTTTACCTTCTTAAAAGCCCAAGGATATAATATTGGTAAATCGCTCTGTGAAGATGATCGCTTAGAATTTGCGAAAGGATTATTAGAAAAAGCCCAAGGCAAATTAGTTCTCCCTGTAGATACAGTTGTGGCTAAAGAATTCAATAATAACGCTCCTCATCGTGTCGCTAAAATTGATGATATAAAAGAAGATGAAATGGGTCTTGATATTGGACCTGAAACAGTAAAACTCTTCGCGGATGCCTTAGTTGGAGCGAAAACAGTTGTTTGGAACGGACCAAGGGGTGTCTTTGAAATGCCTAACTTTGCGAAAGGTACTATTGGTGTTTGCGAAGCAATCGCCAATCTTGAAGGTGCTGTCACAATTATCGGTGGTGGTGACAGTGCTGCTGCAGCTATTCAATTAGGTTATGCTGATCGCTTCACCCATATTTCTACTGGTGGTGGAGCTAGTTTAGAATTCTTAGAAGGTAAGACTCTACCAGGGGTAGCAGCGATTGCGGATAAATAAGATATAAACAATAAATTTCGATTTATATAATAAATAAGAAGAACACTTGCCGAATGTTGGCGAGTGTTCTTCTTTTTTCAATGAAAGGGTTTTAATTTCGCTTATGTATTTAAAAAAATAGTAATAAATGATAAAATAAATAGGCAAACCAATTTTATGATATTTAGGAGTTGTTCCTATGATTTTTAAAGGTACCAAAGTATCCAATGGCTATGCGATTGGTAGGGTAAAAATCATCCATCAACAAGAAATCTTGGTTAGTTCTAAGAAAGTTGATGATGTAATTGTTGAATTTAATCGGGTAAAAAAAGCGATAGAAAATGTGGTAATGAAAATCAAAGATGAAAAAAAACTATATGCTAACCGCTTAAATGTTAACGATTTATTTATCTTTGATGCCCATATCACTATGGCACAAGACCCAGAAATCCTTTCATTAATTAAACTAGAAATTGAAAAGAATAAAGAATCAGCAGAATATGCCGTAAATAAAGTATTTGATGAGGTAATAAAGACTTTTCAAGCACTTGATGATGAATATTTTCGCGAACGTGCGGAAGATGTTGAAGCAGTTAAGCGGAAGATTCTTTATGAACTCCTTAAGATTGAAGAGGTAGATATTGACAATATTGATGAAAAAGTCATTATCGCTTCCTATGACTTAACACCTTCCCAAACTGCTCGGTTAAACAAAAATAATACCCTTGGTTTTATTACGGAAACAGGTGGGGTAACCTCACATAGTGCGATAATGGCGCGGTCCTTAGACATCCCCGCTGTCTTAGGTGTTAAGGGTATTATGAAGGAACTTCAAGATGGTGAGTTAATCATCATCGATTCTGAAGAAGGATTAGTGATTCTAAATCCTACTGAGGAACAAATTAAAGAGTATGAAAATAAAATTCGCTTAAGTCAAGTTTATACGGAAAAGCTTAATTTAATAAAGAAACTACCAACGGCAACGCTAGATGATCGAAAGATTTCTTTAGGTGCAAATATTGGTAATCTCATGGATTATGAAAAAGCCTTGGAAGTAAATAGTGATGGTATTGGTCTTTTTAGAACCGAATTCTTATTCATGGATCGTCCTAGTTTACCTACGGAAGAAGAACAGTTTGAAGTTTATAAAACTGTACTCTCAGGAATGAATTCAAAAAGGGTTGTTGTACGTACTGTTGATATTGGTGGGGATAAGAAGTTAGAGTATATGCCGCTTCCTAAAGAGATGAACCCTTTCTTAGGATTACGGGCGATTCGGTTAAGTTTAACCTATAAAGAGATGTTTAAAACGCAAATAAGAGCACTATTAAGAGCTTCTGTGTATGGTAAACTAGCCATCATGTTTCCGATGATCTCTACCATTGATGAAATCAGAGATTCCCGCGATATCTTAGAACAAACAACAACTGAATTAAGAAATGAAGACATCGAAGTTAGCGATGATATAGAAATTGGCATAATGATTGAAACACCTGCCAGCGCCATTCTCTGTGAGAAATTTGTGAAGTATGTTGATTTCTTCTCTATTGGGACTAATGACTTAATCCAATATACTTTGGCAGCTGATCGCATGAACGAGTATGTCTCTTATCTATATCAACCCTTTAATCCCGCTATTTTACGATTAATTAAGATGACGGTGGATACAGCTCACAAGTATAATCGCTGGGTAGGAGTTTGTGGCGAAATGGCAAGTGATAAGTATGCAGCACTTCTTCTTGTTGGTTTAGGTGTTGATGAGTTATCAATGGCATCAACTAACCTATTGTATATTAAAGATATTATCATTAATTCTAATTATAAAGATTTAAAACATTTAGCTCATCGGTCTTTAATGTTAGAGGAAGCAGAGGATGTTATCAATTATTTGAAGGAACACACAGATATTTAATTAATATAATGTTAATAAATAAAAAGTATTGACACAAAATAAAATATGATATAGTATTTATTACAACTATATATAGAAAAAACGATGAAGGAAAGAGTAGATAATGCTTGCTTCACAGAGAGCCTCGGTTGGTGAAAAGAGGTAAGATAAGTATTATCGAACATGGCTCTGGAGTTGGTTATCTGAACTTAAGTAGGATAGCCCGTTAATCGCGTTAAGATTTTGAGTGTGTCTGATTTTATTAGACAAATTAGGGTGGTACCGCGGTTTATTCGTCCCTAGCGTTAAGCTAGGGATTTTATTTTGGCTTATAAAACATGAGAATAATTTAAAGGAGATGAAATCATGGCAAAACCAACATTTTATATTACTACACCCATCTATTATCCTAGTGGAAGATTACATATCGGTCATGCTTATACAACAGTAGCTGGAGATGCACTAGCTCGCTATAAAAAACTCCGTGGATATGATGTTTATTATTTAACGGGGACTGATGAACATGGCGAGAAGATTCAAAAGACCGCTGCTAAAGTGGGATTAACACCATTAGAATATATTGATCCAATCATTAAGCAAGCGAAAGAAACATGGAAGAGTTTAGACATTGAATATAACGACTTTATTAGAACCACAGAAGCGCGGCATGAGAAAGCCGTACAAAAGATTTTTAAGCAATTAATGGATCAAGGGGATATCTATAAAGGAGTTTATCAAGGTTGGTATTGTACTCCTTGTGAATCCTTCTTTACCCCAACCCAATTAGTTGATGGTAAATGTCCTGACTGTGGTCGGGAAGTTCAGTTGGTCGAGGAAGAAGCATATTTCTTTAGAATGAGTAAATATGCTGACCGTTTACTTAAGTTTTATGAAGAAAATGTGGAGTTCATTGAACCTGAATCACGTAAAAATGAAATGATTAATAATTTCATTAAACCAGGATTAGAAGATTTATGTGTATCCCGCTCTAGTTTTGATTGGGGCATTAAAGTACCTGATGATCCTAAGCATGTGATTTATGTTTGGATTGATGCCTTGGCTAATTATATTACTGCTTTAGGTTATACTTCTGATGATGATTCTTTATTTAAGAAGTATTGGCCAGCTGATGTTCATCTTGTTGGTAAGGAAATTGTGCGGTTCCATACGATTTATTGGCCAATTATTCTAATGGCCTTAGGGTTACCTTTACCTAAGAAGGTATTTGCACATGGTTGGATTTTAATGAAAGAAGGCAAAATGTCCAAATCCAAAGGTAACGTCGTCTATCCAGATATTTTAATTGAACGTTATGGTTTAGATACTGTTCGTTATTTCTTGTTAAGAGAATTACCCTTTGGTGCCGATGGTTTATTTACACCTGAAGCATATGTTGAACGCATCAACTATGATTTAGCCAATGATTTAGGTAACCTCTTAAATCGTACTGTGTCAATGTTAAATAAGTACTTTGAAGGAAAAATCACTGATCGTCCGCAAAACATAACCGCATTAGATAAAGAACTTCGTTCATTTATCGAAGAAAAAATTGCGCTTTATGAAGAAGCGATGGAAAAACTTCGCTTCTCTGTAGCTTTACAAGAAGTATGGGCAATCATTGCGCGGGCTAATAAGTATATTGATGAAACAACTCCTTGGGTTTTAGCTAAAGATGAAAATCGCAAGGAAGAACTATATTCAGTACTCTATCACTTAAGTGAAACATTAAGAATCGTAGCTATTTTAATTAGCCCTGTGCTTACGCGTACACCAATTAAGATTTATGAGCAATTAGGAATACCTGTAGAAAATCTCAAAGAGTATGATTCAATTAAAGAATTTGGTTATATTAATAATATAAAGGTAGTAGAAAAACCTGAACCCATCTTCCCAAGACTCGAAATTGAAAAAGAAGTTGAATATATCCGTGAACAAATGCAAAATCAAAATAAAAAAGTGGTAGTAGAAAAACCCCAAGTAGAGGAAATAACAATTGATGATTTTGGTAAGGTTGATTTGCGAGTTGGGGAAGTTGTACAATGTAAGTATCATCCTAAAGCTGATCGTTTATTAATCCTTCAAGTTGATTTAGGTTTTGAAACAAGACAAATTGTATCAGGAATTGCGGAATATTATAAACCTGAAGATTTACTCCATAAGAAGGTTATTGTGGTTACAAACTTAAAACCTGTAACTCTTAGAGGGGAAAAATCAGAAGGGATGATTCTAGCAGCAAGTCATGATAAGAATCTTACTATTGCGACAATTTTAGCAGATTTACCTAATGGTAGCAAAGTAAAATAAAGATAAATTATAATTAAAATTTCTTGACAATAAAGGGAAAATTTTATATTATAAAGGATGGCACATTTCTTTTCCACTATTAGCCCCGAATATTGGAAAGAGAAATATGTTTTTATCAATTTTCAATTCTTAGATGTTAATATCTTTAAGTAGGAGGAAACGAAATGATGCGCTCTACATTTATGGCAACTGCAGAAGACATAGAACGCAAATGGTATGTAGTAGATGCTGCTGGTAAAACATTAGGCCGCTTAGCAACTGAAGTCGCTTCATTATTACGCGGTAAACATAAACCTATTTTCACACCACATGTAGACTGTGGCGATTACGTAATCGTAATTAATGCGGAAAAAGTCGAGTTAACTGGAGATAAATGGAACAAGAAATTATATATTCATCACTCTGGCTATCCAGGTGGATTAAAAGTTAGAAGTGCCAATGTGATGCGTGACCAATTCCCAGAAAGAATTGTAGAAATGGCTGTCAAGGGTATGTTACCAAAAGGTAAACTTGGAAGAGCAATGGGTAAGAAATTATTTGTATACCGTGGCGCTATGCATCCACATCAAGCTCAAAAACCTGAAGTCTATGAACTTCAAGGTTAATGAAGGAGGAAACATTAGTTTATGAACGCTGTACAATATTATGGAACTGGTAGACGTAAGACCTCTGTTGCACGTGTTCGCTTAATTCCTGGTACAGGTAAAATCACTGTTAACAATCGTGATTTTGAAGAATACATTCCTAACCCTGCGACACGTTTAGATATTTTACAACCATTAACATTAACAGAAAATACAAACAACTATGATGTTGTTGTTAATGTTGATGGTGGTGGTATTACTGGACAAGCTGGCGCTATTCGCTTAGGTATTACAAGAGCCCTTCTCGAAGTTAACCCTGAATATCGTACCATTCTCAAGAAAGCTGGTTTAATTACTCGCGATCCGCGTGTTAAAGAACGTAAGAAATACGGTCTCAAAAAAGCACGTCGTGCACCACAATTCTCCAAGCGTTAATGTTCGCAAAGGCAATATTTTTTCGCAAGAAAAGATATTGCTTTTTTATTTGGTGCATTAAATTGGCTTATAGCTTTCATAATATATTAAGGGAAGATGATTTAAATCATTGAAAATTTTCCAGGATAAAAATATTGACAAAGTATATAAGATTTGATAATATAAGTAAGCATGCTTCTTGAAGGTATGAGGATCTTTGAAAAGCCAATAGTAATTGGAGGTTTAGCTCAGCTGGGAGAGCACCTGCCTTACAAGCAGGGGGTCGGCGGTTCGAGCCCGTCAACCTCCACCATTCATGCCGACTTAGCTCAATCGGTAGAGCAACTGACTTGTAATCAGTAGGTTACGGGTTCAATTCCTGTAGTCGGCACCATCATGAGGAGGGGTAGCGAAGAGGCTAAACGCGGCAGACTGTAAATCTGCTCCCGGGTGGGTTCGGCGGTTCGAATCCGTCCCCCTCCACCAGTGATTAGGGGTGTAGTTTAATGGTAGAACAGCGGTCTCCAAAACCGTTAGTGTGGGTTCAATTCCTGCCACCCCTGCCATAATAAGGTTATGGCGACTATGGCGAAGTGGTTAACGCATCGGATTGTGGCTCCGACATGCGTGGGTTCGATTCCCACTAGTCGCCCCAGTATATTGGGATATAGCCAAGCGGTAAGGCAACGGACTTTGACTCCGTCATTCGCTGGTTCGAATCCAGCTATCCCAGCCATTATGTCCTGCTAGCTCAGTCGGTAGAGCATTTGACTTTTAATCAAAGGGTCAGAGGTTCGATTCCTCTGCAGGACACCATCGTGCCTGAGTGGCGGAATAGGTAGACGCACAGGACTTAAAATCCTGCGGGAGTCAAATCCCGTACCGGTTCGACTCCGGTTTCAGGCACCATCAAATGTGGCGGCGTAGCTCAATTGGCAAGAGCGTACGGTTCATACCCGTGAGGTTAAGGGTTCAATCCCCTTCGCCGCTACCATTTTTATATGGACCCATAGCTCAGTTGGTCAGAGCTACCGGCTCATAACCGGTTGGTCCCAGGTTCGAGTCCTGGTGGGTCCACCTGATCGAGTGGAGGAATACCCAAGTGGTTGAAGGGATCGGTCTTGAAAACCGACAGGACGTGCAAGCGTCGCAAGGGTTCGAATCCCTTTTCCTCCGCCATACTATATCGCGGGGTAGAGCAGCCTGGTAGCTCGTCGGGCTCATAACCCGGAGGTCGCAAGTTCAAATCTTGCCCCCGCAACCATTGGTCTCGTGGTGTAGCGGTCTAACATGCCTGCCTGTCACGCAGGAGATCGCGGGTTCGATTCCCGTCGAGACCGCCATGGTTCGATAGCTCAGTCGGTAGAGCAAAGGACTGAAAATCCTTGTGTCGGCAGTTCGATTCTGCCTCGAACCACCATTCTAGCCCTTAAAAAGGGCTTTTTTTATGGCTCTTTGTCAAATAGTGTTGATTAATATAATTTAATATCGTGATAAAATAGGTCTAAGCAGATTTGCTTAGACCTAATTGTTTATTGTATAATAACCATAGTACAATTCTTTTAAGGGGTGAGAAGATGATTAGTATCGTAACACTAAAAAGATAATCACTTAATTAAATAAGGAGGGTATAATGCTCGAAGTAAGGAATTTAGCGATTCACATAGATAAAGAGAATCGGACAATAATCGATAATCTTTCCTTTACATTAAATAGGGGAGATAAGTTTGCGGTAATTGGTTTAGAAGGTAATGGTAAATCAACCTTATTAAAAGCTATATATAATCCGCAAAGTTTAGATTATTGTGATGTAAAAGGTGTAATTAATATAAAAGGAAAAGTTGGTTATCTACCGCAAACCATTCTTGAAGAATGGTATGATGTGCCAGTTTATGATTATTTGTTGAAAGAATATCCTGATAGTGAAATTAAATTAGAAAGTTACGAGTTATTAGGAAAATTGGATCAAGTATTAACACGCTTAAGATTTGATTCTAATTTAATTGATCATAATCCTAAATTAAATCATTTTAGTGGTGGTGAACTAGTTAAACTAGGACTTGCCAAAATTCTCCTACATGAACCTGATCTTCTACTCTTAGATGAACCAACTAATGACTTAGATTTAGAGACAATCATTTTTCTAGAAAACTTTATCTTAAATGAAGAACGACCACTATTATTCGTGTCGCATGATGAGAAACTTTTAGAGAATGCTTCTAATGGAATAATTCATTTAAGTCTTATCCATAAGAAACGAAAACCTACCCATGAAGTAGTTAAAATGAATTATCGTGACTATAAAGAATTTCGAAAATTAGCTCTTGATTCACAAGAGATGATTGCCCGTAAGCAACGAGCAGACTATAAAAAGAAAATGGAAAGATTTCGCCAAATTTATAGTCGTGTTGAAGCTGCTCAAGATCAAACAGTGCGTAACCCTAGTACTGGTAGGTTACTGAAGAAGAAAATTCATGCATTGAAGAGTATTGAAAGAAGATTAGAAAAAGAAAAAGCAGAATTCCTAGAGATTCCCGAAAGAGAAGAAGCGATTGATTTATTTTTTGAAGAAGATGTGTTAATTCCTAAAGGTAAGGTTGTACTTGATTTTTACCTTGCACCACTAAAGATTAATGAACGGATACTCGCTCAAGAAGTAAAGTTATATGTGCAAGGCGATGCAAAGGTAGCTATCATTGGTAAAAATGGCTGTGGAAAAAGTACATTATTAAAATGTATTTATGATGATTTAAAAAACCGGGAAGATATTTCAGTTGGCTATATGAGTCAAAAATACGAAGAGTTATTCATTTCTAATGATTCAGCACTGCACTACGTGATGAAAACATCAGGTGTTTATGATGAAGCAAGAATCAGAAAAATAATGGGTGCTCTGCAGTTTACAAGAGAAGAGATGGAAAATAAAACATCACAACTAAGTGGTGGTCAAAAGGTGAAACTTCTCTTCTTAAAAATGGTTTTAAGTAAGAATAATGTTCTTTTATTAGATGAACCTACGCGGAATCTTTCTCCTTTAAGTGCACCAGTGATTCATAATTTACTATTAAACTATAAAGGTTGTGTAATTTGTATAACCCATGACCGTAAATTCCTAGAAGAAGTCTTTGATGAAGTTTATGAATTAACGGAGAAGGGTTTAATTAAGTTAATATAAGAGAAAAATGAAAATAGAATGAGGATGAACTCATTCTATTTTTGCATTATTATCACTTATTTGTAAGGTGGTATTTTTATTACGACTAATGAATGTAACTGTTTCAGCGATTAAATCTGGATAAGTAAGTTTCCGATTTTCTAATTCTAAATTACGCATTAAGAGGTGACCTTTTACACCAATGATACTACCTTTTTGACAATGATCAGCAGTAGCTTGAGCAATCCCTTCCCATAATGTACAGTTAATAAAATCCGTTTCATAACGTCCTTCATTATTTTTGTAGCTTCTGTTAACGGCGATTGTCACATTCGCAACTCGCTTGCCATCATTAGTGATACGAATTTCGGGATCTCTGACTAATCTACCGACGATGATGACTTGATTTAACATAAAAACCTCCTTCAGTGTGTTCATATATAGATACGACGATGATGGAGATTTTCTGATTTTAATTTAAAAAAGTTGTTGTTTTCGTTATAATATTAATATAAGGAAAGAGGTTATCATCAATGAGATTAACTAACACTAACTTAAAAATACTAGCCATTCTATTTATGCTTATCGATCATATCGCTGCCACCTCGTCATATTTATATAATGAAAAATACGTGGTTTATATAATCATGCGAATCATTGGCCGTTTAGCTTTTCCAATCTTCGCTTTTCTTTTAGTAGAAGGTTTTTTCCATACGCGTAATCGTCATAAATATTTACTTCGCTTAAGCATCTTTGCGCTTATCTCAGAAGTTCCCTTTGATTTAGCATTCTATAGAACTTATATAGAACTGTCGCATCAAAATGTCTTTTTTACCTTAAGTATCGGACTTATTGCGATAATGTTATTCGATAAATATGTTGAAGAAAACTTCTCGAAAGCTTTTGGTTATCTTGTTTTAATGGGATTTACTTCACTCATTTTAATGACCGATTATAACATCATTGGTGTCTTAATTATCTTCTCCTTTTACTATTATCGTAGTGATTTCCGTAAACTTTTCCTTGCATTAACAATACTTAATGGTTTATTTATTATCGAACCACTAATTACTATTGTTACTAGTGGAACCTTTAACTTTGAAACAATTATTCAGATCTTCGCAGTTTTAGCACTCTTCTTAATTAAGTTGTACAATCATGAGCGGGGTTATCCTTTAAAATATCTCTTTTATATTTTTTATCCTGCTCATTTGGTGATTCTTTATCTAATTAATCTATAAAAATATTGTCGAGGGAGTACGGATATGGATAAACGAATTGAAAAAACCATTAAAAACTTAGAAAAAAACAATATGAAATGTTTCTTTCTTGAAAAAAAGGAAGAAGTAATTCCACTTCTTGAAAACTTTATTAAAGAACATGATGTAGTATCAGTGGGTGGTTCAGTCACATTATCGCAACTAGGCGTCATCGATTACTTACGATCTCTTAACATCACCTTCCTTGATCGTTATGCGGAAGGCTTAACAAGCGATGATTTAAAAGAAATCTTTCGGAAAACCTTCTTTGCGGATGTATTTATCACTAGTACCAATGCGATTTGTGAGGATGGCACCCTTTATAATGTCGATGGACGTGGTAATCGGGTAGCAGCCATGATTTATGGTCCAGATAAGGTAATCGTAATCGCTGGGGTTAATAAGATTGTAAAAGATTTAGATGAAGCGATTGAACGCGTTAAAAATCATGCGGCACCATCAAACGCTAAACGGTTAGAGTTAAACACACCTTGTACTTTAACTAATAAATGTAGCGATTGTGAGAGTAAAGAAAGGATTTGTCGGAATTATGTATTAATCAAGAAACCACAACCTAACCGCATATATGTAATTTTAGTTAATGAAACTCTAGGATATTAATAAGTAATAATTCACCCATTATTATTCACAATAATAATGGGTGAATTTTTATGTTTAAGTTATTAAAAAAAATTAAGTTTTTACGAAAATTAGAAAAAAAATATCCTGAGGAGTTCACCTATATTAGAGAAGTAGTCCATTTACTTGAACATCGTGAGATTAAGGTTCTCGCACCATTCATCGCTTTTTTTATCCTACTAGCATTTATTCCCATTTTAAGTTTAGTATTTGAAGTTGTTTATTTAACAATCAATAATAATGATGATATTCTAACTGTATTACATGAGGCTTTACCATCCCATGTTTATACAGTGTTACTTAAATTAATGGAACATCATACTTATCACGCCAGTATCTTAACCCTATCTAATTTAGTTTTATTGTATATAGCTTCCAAAATTTACTCAGCTTTTTACACCAGTTATTTAATTATCTATAATATTGAATCACGACCGATTTTATTTAAGACGAAAATTGTCTCTTTTATCAATACATTACTATTAATAGTTTTAATCTTTTTTCTTTCGGTCATAACTATCTTTAGTAAATATCTCTATGAGCTTATAGAAATCTATTTACTAGATCATTCTCTTTCCCGCTATTTTTATCATTACATCAACTTAGTTTTAAGTATTATGATTATTACTTCCATCGTAACCTTTTTAATGTATTCGGTTCCTGATTTTAGGCAAAGATTACGTGATGTAATTCAAGGTGCACTCTTTACAACTTTTGGTTGGATCATTGTATCATTAGGTTTTAAATTTTACACTGATAATTATGCCAATTATGAGAATGTTTATAAAACTTTTACACAGTTATTTGTGTTTGTGATGTGGATCTATTTGTTGTGTTATGTCCTAATTATCGGCATAGTCATAAATAGGGCTAAATTTACCATTCATGAAAAAAGGCAGAATATGAAAAATAATAATGAATACACCGAAGGGAGTGACACTAATGAAACTACTTAAAGCACTCGGTGTATTTCTCAGTTTTATCCTTATAAGTCTACTTCTCAGTATAAAAGTCTCTGGAAGTAGTCCAACTAAAAGTTATGGTTGGGGTTATAAGTTAGGTAAACCAGGAGAAAAACCCGATGTAGGTGCTCTTTACGAAAGTATTATTAAACGCCATAATGCCTATTATATGGATGATAATACATCCAAGAAACTCTACCTAACTTTCGATGCAGGCTACGAAAATGGGAATACTCCCAAGATTCTCGATGTATTAAAAAAATATAATGTACCAGCGACTTTCTTCTTAGTAGGTGATTACCTGAAGAAAGAAGAAGCATTGGTTAAGCGAATGGTTAAAGAAGGGCATATCGTTGGGAACCATACCTGGAGCCATCCTGACCTAACCAAGTTAGATAAAGAAGCTTATAAAGAGGAACTCCAAAAATTCGAAGACTACTACCAAAAGTTGACAGGTAAGAAACCGTTAAAAATCTTAAGACCACCTGCCGGTACCTTTAGTGATCGGTCATTGGCGATTGCGGATGAGCTAGGTTATTATACCATCTTTTGGTCAGTAGCTTACAAAGATTGGGAAGTAGACAAAGTACGTGGGTGGGAATATGCCTACAATTCAGTAATGCGGCGAATTCATCCAGGTGCTATTATCCTCTTACATTCAGTATCAAAAGATAATGCGGATGCATTAGAACGCATTATCGTCGATCTACAGAATCAAGGGTATGAGTTCGCACCTATTACCGATTTGTTTATTCCCCCTGAGTTATTCGTGACCGCTTTTTAAAAGCGGTAAAGGTATGGGTTTCTCCATACCTTTTTATGTAGTAGGATGCATATAAATATTAGTTTCGACATAATAATTATAATATAATTAATATATATTTTAATAATCACAAAATTATTGTATAATAAGATTACTAGGAACAAGGGGTGGGTTAACTATGTTTATAAATACCGGTCAACTTACTGATGTTTATTATCCTGTGATTGATAGTGTTAGTGTAATTGTGCGCAGTTATGCTTATTGGTTGAATCGCAAATATGGGAGAACTATGGTTATTACGCCAAACATATATCCTTATCATGATAATGAGAGTTTTGATGTATTAAGACATAAACCCAACGTCATCCCATCCCGACTAAAAGCATACAAGTTTGATATCTTGCACGCCCATACACCTTTCCATGCTGGAGAAATCGCAGTTAAACTAGGTAAAGAATTAAAACGACCAGTTGTTGGTTCATGCCATGTTTGTTACTACAATAAGTTAAAGAATAAGACGAAGTTAAATATCATCATTAAACATAAGATCAAAAAGATTGTCTCGATGTATAACCAAATGGATTTAATTTTAACATTTGATGAGGAGATTGCGGACGTCTTAAAGTTTTATGGACTTAAAAAACGTGTTGAAATAATCGAAATAGGTAGTGACTTTATCTATAATGAAAACGAGAAAGTAAAGGATATCGATTATATTAATCATCTATACAATATTAATCCTGAGTATAATGTCTTACTTTATGTAGGAAAATTAGAATGGGAAAATAATATAAAATATATTATCGAAGCTTTAGGAATCCTCAGAGAAATGCGCCAACGTTTCCGGATGCTTTTTGTAGGTGAAGGTAAGGCTAAACAAGATATGCTGAAATTGATTGAAGAAAAACGTCTAACCAATCATGTAATCTTCGTTGGCGAAATAACTGATCGGGAAATCTTAGCGAAATACTATTCAAGAGCTAATCTCTTATTAAGTCCTGTCCCTGAATACTCATTAGGATTGTCAATAAGAGAAGCTGCAAGTTTACGTTGCCCAGCATTATTATTTAAGGACTCAAATCATTATGTGAAGGATAATTTTAATGGTTATCTTGCGGATAAAAATAGTTTATCCTATGCCCAACGCATTATATCTGCTTTAAATGATAGTAAGAAAGAAGAAGTAGAAAAAGCGGCGCAACAAACTTTAGGTAAGAACTATGAACAAATCATCGATGAAATCTATGAGTTTTATAATGAACTAATCAAACCACGTAATCTTTAACAATGAGGTGCATCATGAAGAGCAATTTTCAAACTCTCTTAACAATTAAAAGACTAGGAATTAATGGGGAAGGAATAGGATATTATAAACGCAAGGCTGTATTTGTGGATGGAGCGATTCCAGAAGAGGAAATAATCTGTGAATTTATCAAAGAGGAAGATAATTATATTCAAGGAAAAGTAGTTAAAATTAAAAAACCAAGTAAAGACAGGGTGGAAGCACCCTGCCCTTATTTTGGTCGATGTGGTGGATGTCAACTTCAACACATAAAGTATGAGAGTCAACTTAAGTTCAAAAGAGAAATCATTGTTCATTCTTTAGAACGATATTTAACTAAATATGATCAACTTAATATCGATATCAAAGAAATGATTGGGATGGATAAACCCTATTACTATCGTAATAAAGCCCAAATGCCTGTCGCAAATGAAGGAAGAAATGTCGTTACTGGTTTGTATGCAGCCAATACCAATCATTTAGTTTATATTGATACATGCATTATTCAAAATGAGTTTATAAATAATACACTTGATATTATTAAAGTACTATTATCAAAGCATCATATCATGGCATATAACCGGAAAACTAGAAGTGGTAATCTACGTTATGTGTCAGTACGTTATATGGAGAATACTAAAGAGTGTCAAGTCGTATTAGTCTTAAAAGATAAACACATGACAAACATCAGTAAATTGGCAGAAGAATTAATGACTAAAGTTAAAGAAGTAGTATCATTCTATGTCAATATCAATCCTGATATTAGTAGTCATGAAATCTATGGTGAAGAGTTTATCCATATAAGAGGTAAAAAGACCATTGAGGCCTTGATTAAAGATATTAAGTTTACAATATCACCACACTCATTTTACCAACTAAATACTAAGCAAACGGAAGTACTATATGATGTCGTAAAACAATTAGCTAATCTCAAGAAGACTGATAAAGTTATCGATAGTTACTGTGGGATTGGAACTATTAGTTTATTTATCGCTCGTGATGTAGCTGAAGTGCGTGGTGTTGATATAACTGAACAAGCAATTAAAGATGCTCGCAATAATGCATCATTAAACAACATCACTAATGCCTATTTTGAAGCGGGACATGCTGAAACAATTATTCCTAAATGGATTAAAGAAGGTTTTAAACCTGATTGTATTATCATGGACCCACCTCGGACAGGCATTGATGATAAGTTACTTAGTGTCTTAAAGAGAGTTAAAGTAAAGAAACTAATATACGTATCATGTAATCCATCAACACTTGCGAAAGATTTGAATGAATTAACTAAAGTATATAATATTGAGGTAATCCAGCCTGTGGATATGTTCCCACAAACTAGCCACGTGGAGTGTGTAACATTGATGTCAAGAGTTAAGAAATAAAAAACTGAAAAGCTTGTAAATAAAGGGTTTCCAGACATTTAGCTTTTCTCAAGGCCGATCTGCCGGATGTGGCAATGTCAGGGAACCCTTAATTTTATTGCTTGTGGGAACATATCAAAAACCTTGAAAATTTAT
>JAAYWZ010000202.1 GCA_012516175.1 Bacilli bacterium | reverse complement strand
ATGTTAAAGTGCATGATCCATTAAAACAAGGGTTACTTCAAATACCAATACTATAGGTAAGATATATTAGTTTTAAGATTAATAACATTCCATATTGATTATTCACATAATATTGACGTAATTTAAACACTTCCTAAGCTCCAATAATAAGTAATAATAACCAATAATAACTTACATATAATAATTATAGTTTATAAACATAAAATCCTAGTTTGTGATAACGGTATCAAACTAGGATTATTGATGTTAAGTAATTCACTTTTTATAAACTATGTGATATAATAACAACGAAAAGTTAATATTTACGGCAAGAGAATGAGAGAAAAGCCAAAAGGACTTAGATTATTAAGTCTTTTTTGGCTTTTTCTTTTTACTTCAACAGAAAGGACTGAGAGAACATGTATGACGTAATTATTATCGGCTCTGGTATCGTAGGTGCATGTGTAGCACACTATCTCGTACCTTACAATCTCAAGATTCTCTTATTAGAAAAGAATAATGAGGTCGCAAGTGGCGTGACCAAGGCAAACAGTGCGATTATTCATCCGGGATATGATCCCAAACCTGGGACATTAAAGGCACGTCTTAATGTCGAAGGAAATAAATTATATGAAGAATTAACCAAAACTCTTAATATTCCATTTAAACGTACAGGTTCATTAACTGTTGCGTTAAATGAGGAAGAAGAGAAAGAACTAATTAACTTACATGAACGTGGCAAAGTTAATGGTGTTGAAACTTATCTAATTTCTGGTGATGAAGCACGAAAACGTGAACCCAATTTAAGCGACAATATTCGCATGGCACTCTATGCCCCTACTACAGGTATTTTAGCACCATGGGATGTTGTGTTTGCGGTATTAGAAAACGCGATCGTAAATGGGTTAGAACTTCGTTTAAATAATGAAGTAAAATCCATAACCAAGGAAAATGACTTATTTAAAGTAACAACTAATCAAGGTGAATACTTAAGTAAATATGTCATTAACGCGGCAGGTTTACACGCTATTGATATCACTAAGATGGTATCAACACCAGATTACGAAATGGTTTATACTAGAGGTCAATATTATTTGCTTGACCGTGATACTAATTTTGTTGAAAGTGTTATTTATCCAACACCTACTAAATTAGGTAAAGGAATTCTAATTGTTCCAACAATACATGGAAATATTCTATTAGGACCAACTAGTGAAACTGTTCCATCAGCCACAAATGACGAAGTCACAAAAGATGGCTTAAAATACGTAAAAGATAATGTTAATAAAATGGCGAAGAATGTTCCTTATGAACATGTCATTCGTGAATTCTCTGGCGTACGTCCTAAGACAAATGCTGGTGACTTCATCATAAGAGAACTAGATGATGTACCTGGCTTTATTGAACTAGCTGGAATTGAATCACCAGGGTTATCAGCTGCACCAGCTATCGGTATAATGGTTCGTGATATGATCTTAGCGAAGGTAGATGCAAAGTTAAAAGAAAACTATAAAATAAGACCATTTAAACGGCAAATGATAATGGAAAAAACACCAGAAGAAATAAATGAACTTGTTAAGAAGAATCCTAAATATGGTAAGATTATTTGCCGCTGCGAACATATCACTGAAGGTGAAATTATCGATGCGATTAATGGACCATTAAAGATTAACACAATTGATGGCATTAAACGTTACTTAAGACCTGGTGCAGGTAGATGTCAAGGTGGCTTCTGCCAAGTATTAGTACTTGATATTATTGCCCGGGAAACCGGTATGCGTAAACTAGATATATTATTAAATAACCAAGGTTCAAACATCTTAGCTGCGGAAAAAGGAGGGGCCAAAAATGATTGATGTATGCATCATTGGTGGTGGTGCTGCTGGTATGAGTGCAGCACTTGGCGCATTAGAAAATGGTGCCCAAAAAGTCATGATTATTGAAAAAGATAAAGAATTAGGTGGTATCCTAAATCAATGTATTCATAACGGTTTTGGGATGCACTATTTTAAAGAAGAATTAACTGGACCTGGATTTGCAGAAAAACTTCAAGAAAAATTAAAGAACTATGATTTAGATATTAAACTTGACACCATGTGTGTAAAGATTACCCCTGATAAAGAGGTTCATTATATAAATGGTAACGAAGGATACCAAGTAATTAAAGCTAAATCCATCGTCTTAGCGACAGGTTGTCGGGAACGGACCCGTTACCAAATTGACATTCCTGGTAAACGCCTAGCTGGTATCGTTACTGCTGGTCTTGCTCAACGTTATCTCAACATGGATGGCTACTTAATTGGTAAAAAAGTTTTCATTCTTGGTTCCGGTGATATTGGCTTAATCATGGCACGCCGTTTAAGTTTAGAAGGTGCTGAAGTCTTAGGTGTTGCAGAACTCATGCCTTACTCTAATGGATTAAAACGTAACATTGTTCAATGCTTAATTGACTTCAATATTCCTTTATACTTAAGCCATACAGTTGTTGATGTTAAAGGTAATGGTCGCTTAGAACAAGTAACTATCGCTCAAGTTGATGAAAAATTCCAACCAATTCCTGGAACAGAAAAAGTCTTCGATGTTGATACCCTACTATTATCAGTCGGATTAATTCCAGAAATCAAACTCTTAACAGACCAAAAAGTACAATTAAATCCTTACACAAAAGGTATCAAAGTATTAGACACATTTGAAACATCAATTCCTGGTATCTTTGCTTGCGGTAATGCTTTACATGTTCATGACTTAGTAGACTACGTAAGTTTAGAAAGTTATGATGCTGGTAAGCATGCTGCGAAGTATAGCAATGATAATAGTCCAGTGGTTGAAGTTGTTCCTAAGAACAATGTTCGTTATGTAGTACCAAATCAAGTTAAATTAAACAACGATGAAGAAGTAATGTTCAAATATCGTGTTACTAAACCCATCGATAAAGGTACTTTAGTCATTAAACAAGGTGACAAAGTAATTAAAGAAATGAAAAAATTCTTCCTACTTCCATCAGAAATGGAAACTATTACTTTAAGTAAATCTGTATTTACTGATACAGACAATATTACCTTCGAGGTGAGAATTGATGAATAGATTAGATACAATTTGTACAATCTGCCCCCGTGGCTGCCGTCTAACTGTCACAAAAGAAAATGATCAATATAATGTCCAAGGCAACTTCTGTAAACGTGGCGTTGATTACGGTATTAAAGAAATCACTCGCCCAGTAAGAAAACTTACATCTACAGTCAAGATTAAAGGTGCGATGTATTCCCGTTTACCAGTTTATACTGATAATGAACTACCAAAAGAAATGCTGTTTGATGTTATGAAAGCACTTGAAAATGTCGAAGTAAATGCACCAGTCAAAGCTGGAGATGTTATTGTCGCTAACGTTTTAAATACAAATGTTAATATTATTAGTTCGCGAACGATGAATAATATCGAATAAATTAGTATAGATAAATAGGCGGTAAGTTTGTTATAATATATTTAACGAATCAAATATGGAGGTAAAAGATGTCAATCTTTTTTCACTACGGGAATTGGCGTAGAATTATCCGACGCTGCCCAGTCACTACCGTTATTGTATTAATTAATACTGTAATGTTTTTATTGACGATTATTAAAGGTGGATTCAACTCCATAACATTAATTAAACTTGGCGCTTTATATCCTCCCCTTGTAACTGAAGCACATGAATATTATCGCTTACTTACCGCAACTTTTCTCCATGGCTCAGTCTTCCACTTTCTATCTAATATTTTGTTTGGTATTATCATCATAAGTGCTGGATTAGAAAAACTAATCGGTTCTTGGCGATTTCTAATAGTTTATATAGCTTCTGGGATTTTATCAAGTATCGTCGTTACTTTAGTTGGTGGAAACTCTATTACGGTGGGAGCATCAGGTTCAATCTTTGGAGTCATGGGAACCTTCCTAATTATTATTGTATATAAAACCCATCTATTAACATATCAAGATCAAGATTATGTTAAGAAATTACTATTAATTAACTTAATCTTCACATTCTTAGGCCCCAATATCAGTATACCTGGTCACTTAGGTGGATTATTAGGTGGCTTAATTACTGGGGCTATCGTCTTAAATGTTCGTAACCGTGACTTCTATTATCGCTATTAAAAAAAGGTAACCAATTCTAATTGGTTACCTTTATTTACATATTAACGAGAGTGGGCTAAGCGACTAGCTGCAGCGGAGGCAATCGCTCCGACAATGTCATCTAAAAAAGTGTTACATTTACCATTTTCTTTGGCTGAACGATCAATTTCCCCAATTTTCCCAATTTTCATCTTATCGACATAACCAAAATTCGTTAAGCCAATTGAACCATAGATATTAACGATGGAATAAGCTAGCACTTCATCAATGCCATAAAGTGAATAATCTGCCATGAGAATGGAGCGGAGAGGTTCTTCAATATAGCCTTTTTCAGCCATTTTATCTAATTCTATACCAGTAAGTACAGTATTAATGACTTCACGCTTATTTAATACTAAATTAACACTATTGATACAATCTTCAATAGTTAGTTCCTCAAAATAATTACGCTGCAGTTCGTATGTAATCTCTGCAATATCTCTTATTGTGACACCCCGTTCCTCTAATAGTTCAATCGCTTTGACTCTTAATTCATCATAATTGAATTTCATCTACTACACCTCACACATTCTCAAACTCTCTATCACTTCTAAAGAAGGGATATTTATTATAACATATTTAGAAAAATATTCAACACTTTACTTAATACATATTATATTTTTTCTATCGCTAAATAACCTGTTTTTTAACCTACTTATTGAATTATTCACAAAGATATTGTAAGATGATAATGTTATGGGTATATTGAGGTGATACCAATGAACCAAGTTATGAAGCGAAAACTAAAGTTAATTCTCTTAACACAAAGTATTATCTTAATACTTTTTGTCTTAAAATTAATCTTTTTTCTTGATCCCATTAAAACATCATCAGTAATAATAAATATCATCCTCGCTACCATTAGTTTAGTTAGTATTGTATTAATACTAATACCACGATATTCTTTACGCTCAATTATA
Organism: Bacilli bacterium; assembly: GCA_012516175.1. GTDB lineage: Bacteria > Bacillota_I > Bacilli_A > Haloplasmatales > Haloplasmataceae > JAAZCR01. Next base: position 30,812 of record JAAYWZ010000202.1, on the reverse strand, counting down.
TATAAGTATTTGGATATCATCATCCTGTTGTTTTCGGTCTTTTATGCTGAAATAATCTTTATGATAGATAATCAACTGAAATTTACATCAACGACATTATTTTCCTTACTACTTGTGATGAGCATAATTGGGGTAATTGCGCTTATAGTAAAGACAAAAGCCAAACGAATCTTTTTAGTTGCCTTTTGTATATACTTTACCGTATATCTCATTGTTCAAGATGTTTATTATTATACCTTTCATGATTTCTTTAGCTATCGCGAAATCGTATCTTTAGGTGCTGGTTTAGAGTTTATCCAAGGGGCAGTAAGAATCGAATTCTTACATATCATTCTGGTATTACTAGCTGGTTTAACAATAACCCTAATTCAACTGAATAAAAGAGAAAACCATATTAAACTAACCAAAAAGACAGTTTCTATCCTCTTAGTACCTCTATATTTATTCTTCTTACTGAATATTAATGCTGAATATCCTTCTAAAACCAAACAAACATATCAATCGGACCATTATTTATACTATACTCGATATAGTAATACGAAATTTATCTCTAGGTTTGGGGCTATTCATTATAGTATCAGAGACTTTTCTGATTCGATTACTCCTAAAGTACCTAACAAGAGAGAATTAGCTGATATTGAAACCTTCTACAGTAACAATCATGCTAATCATGAACTAAATGAATTTACTGGGCTATTTAAGGATCAAAACTTAATCTTCGTGATGGCAGAAAGTTTTGATCGTATTGCCTTAAATGAAGAATTAACCCCTAATCTCATTAGATTAAGAGATGAAGGTATAGAATTTACAAACTTCTATGTACCAGTTTATCCTCGTACCACTAGTGATAGTGAAATCATTTTTAATACCAGTATCATACCATCAATCACTGATGGACCAACTTGTTACTTTTTTAGTAAGAATACTTTTTCTTATTCTTTGGCTAATCTCTTTAAAAACCAAGGATATCTAACCCAAGCGTTTCATAGTAACCGGAAAGAATTCTATAATCGCCATATTCTTTTTAAAGGTTTAGGATATGATTATTACTATGGTCAATATGAGTTGGGTATTCCTGATGACCAAAAACGCTATGATTCAGCATTCCTTAACATCGCTAAAGATCAGATGTTACCAACAGATACTCAATTCTTTAGTTTTGTGACTACCTTAAGTGGTCATAGCCCCTATGATGAACGTAATGAAGCTAGTGTAAAACATATTAAGGATGTTGAAGAAGTCCTGGGTGAAGATTTGCCAGATGAAATTAAATACTATATCGCGTCACAAGTTGAAGTAGACCGCTTCATCGGAGAATTATTTAAAGCCTTAGAAGAAAAAGGTTTACTAGATAACACAGTTATTGTCTTTACAGGAGACCATTATCCCTATACTATTACCGAGAATGTATTTGAAAACTATATTGGCGTCTATGAAGAATATCAAAAGAATCATATGCCATTATTCATCTGGTCTAATAATATCGAACCACTAAAAATAGATAAATTAGCATCATCCTTTGATATACTACCTACTATTGCGAATCTTTTTGACTTAGATACAGATTATAAATACTACTTCGGTAAAGACATATTTGATCCCTATAATGATAAACCTATTGTATTTTATAAAGATTACTCTTGGTATGATGGGGATAATTATGTTAAGGATGGTATCAAGATTACGGGTTCTGGTACTGACAGTTATATAGAGCAACGTAATATTGAAATCTTTGAATATTATGAAGTTTCCATTAAAATTCTCCGTAATGATTATTTTAAATTATTAAAACATAAAAAGATCAACTAAAAAGTAAAGGGTTGAATCAAGTACTGATTCAACCCTATATTATTTATATTAATTACTTTTTATTAATTATATCATTCTATTTTGCGGTAAACAACGATAGTAAATGATATACCGGACAAGATTGAATCCAGAGTTTACCTGGTCCTGTTACTTTGGTGTTGAATAGACCTTCACCACCAAAGAGGACGTTTCCTACACCTTTAACAGGTACTATATCCATGGTAACACCTTCAGTCATGGCAACTAAGTAACCAGTGTTAAGAATTAGTGTTTCACTTTGTGCTAATTCCTTCTCAATTAGTGAACCATCAACTTCTAAGAAGACGATACCACTGCCGCTAAACTTCTGCATTATGAAACCTTCGCCACCAAAGAACCCTGCACCAAGTTTCTTATTAAAGAAGATATCCATTTTAACACTATCTTCACGAGCAAGAAAGGCTCGCTTTTGGGCGATGATGGGACATTTACTCACATCAAACGCTAGGATTTGCCCGGGGAAAGATGACGCAATCCCGATGATATCACCATCTTTGGTTGCAGTGTAAGTATTTTGGAAGATGGACTCACCACTAAGTGCTCTTGAAAGAGCTTTACCGATACTTCCGCCAGCATTCGTCTTCATTTCCACTGTCTCACTCATCCAACTCATTGCCCCACGTTCGGTATGAATCGTTTCCCCTTTATTTAGAGTAATCTCCACATAGGGGAGATTTAACCCACTTATCTCATACTTCACTCTTTTATCCTCCCTAATCTACAAAGTTACCTTTTTCAAAGACCTTAACTTCTTTACCATCTCTTGTAACACCAATGATTTCTAAATCAGGTGTACCAAACATAAAGTCTTCGTGAACGATAGAATAATTAACTCCATGTTGTTCAAGTTCTGCTTCACTCATATTTTCGCCATCCTTTAAACAAGAAGGATAAGCCCGACCAATAGCTAAGTGACAAGATGCATTTTCATCAAATAAAGTGTTATAGAATAAAATGCCTGATTCAGAGATCGGTGAGTTATATGGTACTAAAGCTACTTCGCCTAAATAATGGGAACCTTCATCAGTACTGATGAGTTCTTTCAAGGTATCTAAACCTACCTTTGCATCGTAGTCAACAATCTTACCATTTTCAAATTTTAAGTAGAATTCATCGATAAGTTGACCATTAAAGTTTAATGGTTTGGAAGCATAGACAATTCCATTAACACCAGTTTTCTTAGGTAGCGTAAATACTTCTTCTGTGGGCATATTTGCGATGAATTCAATACCACTTGGAGTGTATTCACTACCACCCAGCCAGAGATGACCTTCAGGTAGTTCAATTTCTAAATCTGTTCCTAAACTGTTCTTGACTTTTAAGTATTGGAAAGCGTGGTCATTTAAGAATTTCATGCGTTTCTTTAAGTTAGCTAAATGTTCATCCCAAGCTTTTACAGGATCATCTTGGTCAACTCTAATTGACTTAAAGATTGCATCCCATAATAATTCAACTGCTTCTTCATCGCTACTAGCATTACTAAAGACTTTCTTTGCCCAAGCCACTGTAGGAATACTAGCGATACACCAGACATTACGATTAGACATTAAACGATCCCGATATTCTTTTATTGCGTTACTTGCGGCTTTTTGGTACCTAATCATCCGACTGGGATCAACATCTTTCATTAGTTCGGGATCTTCTGCATAAATGGTAAGGAAAGCAGCATCTTTTTTCGCATATCCATTAAAGAATTCTTTTGCCCAATCAGGATATTCATCAAAAACTTCATCTGGTGCATACAAATATTTTATTTTGGCACTTTGCTCATCGCCCCAATTTACTACTACTTCACGTGCACCAGCTTTATAAGCTTCTACTTGGACTAAACGAGCAAATTCAGCACACTCAATTGGTGTTCTTAAGACTAAAATTTGACCTTTTTGAATATTTATTCCTTTTTTAACTAACAATTCGGCATACTTTTGCAGTTTATTGTTATTCATAAGCTTTCTCCTTTCTTAAATTATTAATATTATATCATGAATTTAATAAATTAATAAATTATTTAAGGTAAAACTATTGACAAAACATTGTTAGTGTAATATATTATAGGTAGAAATTGTTAGCACTCACTAACTGTGAGTGCTAACAACAACATAGTATTTCTACATAACTATATCATATAATATTGTAGGAGGGATAAAAATATGTTCTCAATTAAACCATTTAGAAGTAATAATTGGTTAAGACCACGTGACTTCTATGATATGGTTGATGAATTCTTCAATGATCCATTCTTTGCTCCTTTCAATCCAACATTCCGAACGGATGTAAAAGAAACAGATGATGCTTACTTGATTGAAGCTGAATTACCAGGAATTAATAAAGATGAAATCAAGATTGAATATACTAATGACAGACTTATTATTTCAGTAAATAAAGATGATCGTATCGATGAAGAAAAAGAAAACTACATCCGTAGAGAAAGAAGAATGTCATCAATGCGTCGCAGTTTCTATCTAGGTGATATTGATGACAACAATATCAGTGCTAAACTAGAAAATGGCGTTTTGAAGATTCATGTACCAAAGAAAGAAAATACTTCTCATGGTCGTGTAATTGAAATTAAATAAGAAACACATAATTTTATAAGAATCACAGAATTGGGCTTATGCCCAATTTTGTTTTTAGATGACATTACTACATTATGGAAATAAATGTCAAAAAAGTGAAAAAAATAATTATATACTTAATTATCGTCATTATTGACAAAACTATTTAATAGTGCTAATGTTAAAATGATAAACTACTTTTTGTTTTTTTGCCTGGGGTGAACATATGCCAAGAAATACCGATATGTATCGCTCAATCGAGCGTCGAATAAGTATCATCAGGTGGGTTATTATCTGTACAGCTCCCCTAATGATACCTTTAAGTAATTACCGAGAAAACTTAATATATTATGTTATAACTGTAGTCGTAATCGGTGGAATATATAACAGCTTGATTACTTATGCTTGTTATAATAAATCGCATAAGCTAGCAAGAATACTAAAATATACTAGTTTCTTAGACTTAGTGCTCATAACCTTTATTGTTTATTTACGGGGAGGGCTACGATCGGATACTTTTGTCCTCTATTTCTTAGTAATTCTCGCTAGTGGTGCTAAACATGGTGTAAAAGGTACTGTATCAGCATTGATTCAAACGATAATCTATTATACGATTATCTGTTACATTGCCGAACAACCTAATCCACTTGATTGGGAACGCTTATTGATTAGGGATATTCATTTTATCTTTATGACCATCATGATGTATGAGTTAAGTAAACAAGTAAATGAAAGTACCATAAAAGCCTATATGGCCCAACTTGAAGCTAGGTTAGATCCACTCACAAAATTACCAAACAGGTTAATGCTTACAGATTATTTTGAATCATTAAGACAAAGGTATCTAGCTACCAAGGAACCATTTGCGATTGTGATGATTGATATTGATAACTTTAAACACATTAATGATACATATGGTCATCCCACAGGTGATAAAGTACTAGAAAATATGGCAAAGATCTTGAAGAAACATATTACTTATAAAGATTTTGTTTGTCGGTTTGGTGGCGAGGAGTTTTTGATGTTATTTGATAAGTGTGATAAGGATACCATTTTAGAACGCGTTAAACCGCTTAAAAAAGAAATCGATACCTATCATTTTGACGGTATCGATGTTACAGTAAGTATCGGTGTTAGTATTTATAATGATAAATTAACGATGATTGAAAATATCACATGTGCAGATCAAGCATTATATGCGATAAAAAATACAGGCAAGAATAAAATATTGTTGTATGATGATATGAAGGAGACGGAATATGGAAAAAATCACCAGTTTTAAAATTGATCATCTAAAACTCGAACGTGGTGTATATGTAATGCGTAAAGATAACTTCAATGGTATTACTATCAGTACTATTGATATCAGGATGAAGCGACCAAACCGTGAACCTGTTATAAACACTGCGGAATTACATACGCTTGAGCATTTAGGAGCTGTGTATTTACGAAACTATTCACGTTTAAAGGATAAAGTCATCTATTTTGGTCCCATGGGCTGTCGCACTGGTTTTGAACTAGTCTTGCTTGGGAATTATGAATCGAAAGATTTGCTTGATGTGATTGTAGCTACATTTGAATTCATCGCTAATTATGAAGGCGATATTCCAGGTCAAAGTGCGAAAGAATGTGGAAATTATCTAGATCATAATCTACCGATGGCTAAATATCATGCAAATGATTTTCTTCAAGACCCTTTATTAAAGATAAAAGATATCAATCTAAATTATCCAACGGAGTAAACTTTTACTCCGTTTTACTTTATTTAATCATTAATTTTCGTGATAGGTACATTTTTCTTGCTTTGAATAGTTTGTAAGAAGTCATCTAGTTCTGTTTCTTTTTTAAATACTCTTAATGGTATGATTAAGGGTGGCATATTTTCACTAATAATATCAACATATCGTTCATCAATAAAAATCTCAGTGATAGTATTAATTGGATATACAGCCACATTGTGATGCTCATCGCTTTCGATAATCTCAACATCTGTAACTTTGATGGTAATTAATTCTTCATTTTGATAATTTAGTGGTTGATGTAGGAAAGTAAAGGCTTTTTTAATCAATGAGAATTTAAAAATGAGAAAAGCTAGAATGAAGATGAGAATTCCGGCAAGGAGAAAGAGTTGCCAAAGGGGATAGTCATTAATTGCCATCATCACAATCGCTAATACGAAAGCGACGATTACTAAGACAATGGAAAAGGCAAAGCGATAAAGCAATTTGCTGAAACGAGCTTGGTATTTTAGACGATTAGCACTATATAATTCATCCTGTTTATTAAACTGATATTGAAATTCCATGTTTTCACCTCATTTGATTATTATATCATATCAAATAATCACAAGTAGAGTGATTTATTTTTCTTCTTTCTTTTTATATAATATAAGTAATAAAATATATTTTATTTATAAGGAGGTAAACGATGAGAATATTAGCGTTACTTGCGCCTGGGTTTGAAGACTTAGAGGCACTCGGTACCATTGCTTTATTAAGACGCGGAAAACTGGAAGTTGATGTATGTTCAGTAGAAAATACAAAAACTGTTATAGGTAAATATAATATCACAGTCAAAGCAGATGTCAAGCTGAAGAAAGTGAATCCCGACTTATACGACGGTTTATTCCTTCCCGGTGGTATGCCAGGGGTAGAAAACTTATTCAAAGTTGATAGGGTAAAAGAACTAGTACAATATTTTGTAGAAAACGATAAAGTACTAGCTTGCATTTGTGCCGCACCTACAATTCCTGGACGTTTAGGATTACTCGCGGGTAAGAGTTATACTTGTTTCCCTGGTTGTGAAACAGAGTGTAAAGATGGTATCCATCATGATGTAAGTGCTATTACAGATGGCAATATCATTACAGGTAAAGCTGCTGGTGCTGTTCATGATTTCGCTTATGAAATAATCAAGAAGTTTAAAGGAGAAGAATTTGCCAATCAAGTCATGAGCAATATCTATTATGAAAGAAACCACTGTACCGAAGAATGTTGTAAAGAAGAAAAATGTTGTTGTAAGGAAGAAAAAGCAGTAAATAAAGAAGAGTGTGAATGTGAAAAAGAAGTAAAAACTGATAGTGAATAATTGAATATCTATAAAAAAAGAAAGTCGGAGGACTTTCTTTTTTTGATAGAGATAAAACTTTATATTAATTCAGGAAGGAAAGTATGAACTTAACGATATTCGACAACCACACGTGCTTGACAACATGGACAATTAGTCGTCGTTAGATAGTAAATGTTTCCTTGTTTTCTTATTGTAAAATCTTTGCTTGGTAAAATTTCCTTATCTGTTTCGAGTTTAATCACAGAATCTTTTTGTACTGGACGAAACTCAATGGAGTTATCAGTAACTTTAACCACTTCAGCTGTCGCATAATGGATAAATAGCCCATTATAATTAACATTTAATGGTAGCATTACTGCATCTTTACTATTAAGGGTTAAAGTATGTCCTTCAAATAGTAATTGATTATCTTCACGAATATTAATCTCTTTGGTGAAACCATCTAGGTTAAATAAATGGAGGAATCTTTCACCTAACGCGTTCTTTGTCGTTGTCATAAAGATACCATGATATTTATTTGTGTGTTGTAAACGTGCTTTAGCTCCTAAGCGTTCGAGAGTTAACCTCATTAATGCGAAGTTTGCATGTAAGTTACAGGCATACACGATAACTTTACCATTTTTAACATTAGTCTCGAAGGCACATATGTTATCATTACCATATACCCTATAAATTGGGGTAATATTATTTCCCTCAAAGATTTGCGCAAAATATGTGCGTACTTCTTTGAAATCAGTAGCAATACCGACAGGATACGCTGATAAGTTATAATGAGGTTTATCATATAATGTATCTATAATCGTTACTCCTAAGTTATCAGCTAAAATAGTACAAGGATTATTTTCCATATCATATTGTGGTAATTCACCACAAATTAAGAGGTTACCACCTTTATACAAATAATCAACTAACTTACTTTGAATATCCGCACTCATATACCTAGCACTAGGAAGTACTAATACTTTAGTTTTATTATAATCAATATCGTGATTTTGGAGATTAATTGAAGTAAAGCGATAATTCATTAAAAGTAACATTTTACTTATAATATCCCATGCAAGTCCTGCTCGATTTGCGGTAAGATTATTGACAATTTGCTTCATTACATCACTTTGAGGATAGAAACTTTCGGTCATAAAGTAATCAGGTATAAAACCAAAAGCAAGATTATCATACTCTTCATACATGCTTGCAAGTTTAATACTATTCTCATTTAAGACAGTGTTACAATATTTCATTCTTGGATAGGTATAACTTATTTCGCCTTCTGGATTTACTGGTGCCGCAAAACCATGCCGTTCACCTGTAATCGCTATACGGTCATTACCATCGCGACCTAGAACATCAAAACGATAATTATAGCCACCTGAAAAGAGATAATAATTGATGAAACGATTACCTTGAGCAATACACATCCTAGCTTTGAAGTCACTAGCTGAAGGATCATACCGACTACCTAAATCATCACCAAAGTTACCATCACCACAGTTGAACTCCACACTTGCGAGCGGTTGTTCGCCATTACTACATGCATCCATGAAACTATTGATTAAATACAAATCATGGAAGTTTGATACTTCTAAATCACCAAAGTAGATATCAGAACCAGGAATATAATCAGGTTGAGCATATGCTTCAAATAATTGGCTAATACCAATCGGGAAGGTTTTACCTCTACCACCGCTTGTGCCATGAATGTTTACCACAAAAGGAACGCCTTTTGCCCCATACTTTTCTGCATATCCTTTTAAAATATTTACATATTTCTTAAACCGATATCGATTATAGTAACCTAAATCTTTCATTAATTTTGCTGCGTAAGATTCTTCAGGTGAAATAACTTTTTGTCTAAACTCTTCTAAATTATCAATATTAAATGGATATCTTGTGTATAACTCATCATGATAGGTATCTTTTAACCATGCATGGAAATCCGTTAATACAGTAGGCGTTAAATCGGGTGAGTTACTTACCCATGATAACATACCTATTTCGTTATCTAACTGGATGGCAATAATATTACCACCATTAGTGTATAGACGGGGAGATACTATTTTCATTATTGCTTCATACCAGCGTTCTGTAGTTCTTAAGAAGTTAGGGTTTAAATAATCGAGGGTTTTAGTAGTAACTACTTTTCCATCCCAAGTAGTAGGAATGGTATCAGGATATTTTTCCATAACCCAATAAGGAATACCTTCATTTTTCATTTCCGCCATAATGAAGGGACCAGGCCTTAAGAAAAAGTATAATCCCTTTTCTTTACACAAATCGATAAAGCGAACTAGGTTTAACTCCGGTCGTGTTTTTCCCTCTAAATCAATTATCCCTTCGGCTTCTTCATGACAAAGCCACGGTACATAGGTACTAACAGTATTACAACCAGCTTCAATTAATTTATTTATGCGATCTTCCCATTCTTCGACAGGCAAACGATAATAATGGATTTCTCCACTCAATATGATAAAAGGTTTTCCATCAATTATAAATTGCTTATTTTTCAATTCAAGCATTTCATTCACCCTTTCGAAACGTTTCAATAACATTTTACAATATTTATTCTCATTAAGCAATAGTAAGAAAAGGGAAGGTAAGATTTATTGTAGTATAACTCCTACCTTTGTGACAATTTAACTGTCGCAAGTACAGGATAATGGTCACTAATGAAGCGTTCATCAACTTTCTCACGATAAATCAAAATATCTTCGATAGTTATATCAGGTGACACAAAGATATAATCGATAGGACTACCTTCGGTAATACCTCTATAACCATGGAAAGTACGTCCATAGTTATCGGGGTTAATATATTTATAAGTATTTACCAAACCTGCTTCATTTAAAAGTTTTATGACTTCATTATCATCATTAACATTAAAATCTCCCATAATAATTGTTGGTAAGGGGTCAACACAATTTTTTTCATTCATCTTCTTAATGACCAGTTTAATTCCTTCTACCTGCGCTTCGGTACTAATATGATCAAGGTGGGTATTAAATAAGCGGAATCGAATATTTCGATTATCCCTAAGTATAAACTCACCAAATGTGCAAATTCTTATACAACAGGAGTTATAAGAAACAGAATTAGGAATATAGGGAGTTTCGGATAACCAGAAAGTACAAGCTTCTTTACATTCTATAAGATCCTTATTATAAAAGATGTAGTTGCCTTCTTCATGTTGACGACGGTTTATCCCAATATAATGATAATTTGGTAAGCCATTTACTAAATCAGTTAATTGGTCATCAAGAACTTCTTGAGTCCCAAATATTAAAGGTTGATACTCGTTAAAAAATTTTATTACGCTATATTTACGGTATGGCCAAGCATTTTCATTATCACTTGAAGTATTTAATCTGATGTTAAAAGTCGCAATTTTCAAGATCATCGAATCCCTCTTTCTATGTTAGTCAAATTTATTATAAACCAATTTAGGTATTTTTCAATAAATAAGAAAAAGTTTTAAAAGACTTGTATTATCTTAATAAATAAGATAAAATCAAAATATTGAAACGTTTCGAAAGGATGAGTTTTCTTATGGAATTAGATCCAAAAGTTATTGAACTAGAAGCTAAAGCGTGCTTTGACTTTTTTTGGGATAGTAAACATACTAACACTAATAAAAACAGTAAAGGATATGGATTAGTCATTGATCGTACTAATCGACTTGATATGTGCTCAATTGCGGCTGTTGGATTTGCCTTAAGTGCTTATGTAATCGGTGTTGAACGTGGGTATGTGACTTATGAAGCAGCATTAGAACGAGTGAAAGGAACGTTGAAAACTGTTTATGAAAATGTACCCCATTATAAAGGCTTTTTGATGCATTTTGTGCACATGGAGACAGCAGAAAGATATCGCAAATCAGAAATCTCTACAATAGATACAGCGATCTTTCTTAATGGTGCATTAACCACTGATAGTTTCTTTGATGATCCAGAAATCCATGATTTAGTAAATAAACTCTATGAACGGATTGAATGGGATTATTTCGTGTGTGAATGGCAGGGTAGAAAAGTGTTTCGGATGGCATATGACCCTGATCACAATACATTCATTCATTATTGGAACATGCCAGCTGAACAATTAATGATGTATTTTCTCGCTGCAAGTCATCCTTCTATCGATGCTAACACTGCCTTAGATTTATATAATGGTTTTTCCCGTTTTGCTGGTGGTTATAAAGATTATCAATTTATATTTACACCAGGTGGGGCTTTATTCTGTTATCAGTATTCACATGCATGGTTTAAATTCCAAGACTATGTAGATGTACATGGGTTTAATTGGTTTACCAATTCAGTGAATGCGACCCTCGCAAACCGTGCTTGGTGTATTGATCATAAGCACCTATATAAGACCTTCCATGAGAACTCTTGGGGATTGACCGCTTGTGATTATCCTAAAGGCTATTTAGCATTTGGACCAGAACCATTAGGTTGGGATCATAAGCCAGAAAAACATAACACTGATGGGACTGTTGCACCTAATGCCTTGTGTGGTTCTGTACCCTTCGCTCCTAAAGAATGTATCGCAGCCTTAAATTATTTATATATTAATCACCCACAATTATGGGGTGAATATGGATTTAAAGATTCTTTTAACCTTGAAGGAGAACCATGGTACTGTGCAAATTATTTAGGTATCGACAAAGGTATTTCTTTACTTGGAATCGATAATTATCTACATGGTACCACTTGGAAATATTATATGAAACATCCAATAATTCAAAAGTCAATAGAAATATTAAAATTTAGGAGGTTATCATGAGAATCTTATATTTGGATATCGATACGACCAGACCGGACCATTTAGGTTGTTATGGGTATTTCCGTAATACGAGCCCAAATATTGATGAAGTTGCTAAAGACGGGATTATCTTTACCAACTATTATTGTTCTGATGCCCCCTGTCTTCCTTCACGCACAGCTTTGTTAACCGGACAATTTGGCATCAACAATGGTGTAGTGAATCATGGTGGTAAAGCAAGTCAACTTCGCCTGGAAGAAAATCGTGATTTTAAGAGTCGCTTAGAGCGGGAAAGTCTTTTTGGCATGTTGCGAAGTAAGGGAATTTATACATGTGGGATTACCCCTTTTGCCTCTAGGCACTCAGCCTGGTATTTCTACTGTGGTTTAAATGAAATTTACGATACTGGTAAATATGGTGATGAAAACGCAGATGAAGTAACACCAATCGCTTTAGATTGGATAGAACGAAACGCTGATAAAGATAATTGGTATTTACATGTCAACTTATGGGACCCGCATACCCCATATCGAACCCCAGATGATTTTAATCCATTTGAAGACTGCCCAATACCGGACTGGATAACGGAAGAAGTCTTAGAAACTCACAAAAAATTGGCTGGTCCCCATGGTGCTTTGGAAATTGGTATGTATTCTGATTTCGTGCCACCAAGGTTCCCCAAACAACCAGGTAGATTAGATACTATAGCGGATGTAAAGAAACTCTTTGATGGCTATGATACGGGTATTCGTTATGCGGATATGCATGTAGGACTAATCATCAATAAACTTAAAGAAAAAGGGATATACGATGATATGGTCATTATTATTTCAAGTGATCATGGCGAAAACATGGGTGAGTTAGGTATCTATGCTGAGCATGGTACTGCTGATAATATAACTTGTCGTATTCCGATGATCATCAAGTGGCCTAAGGGTATAAAGAATCATGTTGATAATGCATTGCATTACAATCTCGATTTATTACCTACCTTAGCAGAACTACTTGATATTAAACCATCACCACATTGGGATGGTAAGTCTTACGCTAAAACTATATTAACTGGTGAAACCTGTGGTCATAATTATCTAGTATTGGGCCAAATGGCTCACGTATGTCAACGTAGCGTACGCTTTGATGATTGGTTATATATTAGAACTTATCATGATGGTTTCCATTTCTTCCCTAAACATATGTTGTTTAATGTTAAAGAAGACCCGTATGAACAACATAATTTAGCTGCTGAATATCCTGATATTGTTAATAAAGCTTCAGCTTTGCTCCTTGATTGGTTAGATGATAATTTTAAGAAAAATAATTATCAAGAAGATGTCTTACACATCGTCATGCGCGAAGGAGGTCCCTTCCACGCTAAGGGAAATCTAAAACACTATTTGAAACATTTAATTAAAACAGGTCGAGAAGCGTATATTGAAAAATATAAAGAAGTTCATCCCGAAGAATTCAAAGGAGAATAATTATGAAGTTCGAAGTGAAGAATGAACAATTCTACTTAAACGGCGAGCCCATCTTTATTTCTGGGGCGGAAATGCACTATTTTCGAGTTCCTAAATCGGAATGGCGTGACCGACTCATAAAGATAAAAGCTTCTGGATGCAATGTTGTAAGCACATATATACCTTGGTGTTTTCATGAAAAAGAAGAAGGAAATATCGATTTAACTGGAAGTACTTTACCCGAAAAAGACTTGCAAACCTTTCTCGATTTAACGCAAGAGTTTGGTTTCTTGGTGCTTGTACGACCAGGCCCTTATGTTATGAGTGAAATTAGAGAACACGGATTGCCTTTCTGGTTATTTGAAAGATATCCTGAGGTTATGGCTAAACGGATTGATGGAACTAATCATGCGATCGTTAGTTATTTGAATGAAACATACTTAAGTTTAGTTGATAAGTGGTACAAAGCAGTATTTACGATCCTCACACCTAGACAAATTACCCATGGTGGCAACATCATCATGGTTCAGTTAGATAATGAAGTAGGGATGTTTCAATGGGTGATGAATCATCCTGATTATAGTGACTTTGTATTGGATTTATTCAGTTCTTACTTAGAAAATAAATATCCCCTTACCAAATTTCAAGAATTATTTAATACAGAAACTAAATCGATTAGAGAATTTGTTTATACTAACTTGAAGAATCCCCAAAAGACTAATGCGCTTGTTCTTATGAACGAGTTTATGTTATTTCATCGTGATTACTTCCGTGATTATCTCCAAGCACTAAAATCCATAGGAGAAAAATATGGCTTAAGTGTTCCTGTCGTAGTTAATGTCCATGGCTTCCATAGCATTGATTATGCGAAACGAGGAACACAATATCCGATTGGATTATCACAACTTCTCCATACTAGTCAAATTAACGGAATGGTTTTAGCGGGGGACTATTATATCGGTAATGTTGTTCCTGATAATTATTATGACTTATTAATAGCCAATGCCTTTACCAAAGCAGTGCAACCAAAATACCAACCTCTCTTTTCTGCAGAATTCCAAAGTGGTTTCCAATACAATAAACCCCGACTTCAACCAGCAACCCAAGATTTAATCTCACGAATTTGCATCGGTAATGGTATGAATGGGATTAACTATTACATGTTTGTCGGGGGAGTAAATTATGAAGACATCGGTATCTTAGGATATCGTCATGATTGGCAAGCACCAATCAGTATGAAAGGTGATTTACGACCTCACTTCTATGTCATTACTCACTTAAATGAAGTGATCAATGCTTATGGTAAAGCATTGCTAGAAGCTAAGCCAGTAAATCACTTACATCTAGGCTTTATCCCCGATTATTTCATGACAGAATACAATAATCAGTATAATCAAGAATTTACTTATCGATTAAGACATTTAAGAGAAACCTTAATGTATAATGGGTTAGGTAAGGCTTTAGCATTCCACAATGTAAGTTTTACTGGTATCAATCTTCTAGATGATGCGGAAATCGATGTTCTGAAGGTACCAACACTTCTCGTTGTTTCTTTTGATTATATAAATAAAAAAATCCAACGAAAACTTGCTAATTATGTTAAGAATGGTGGAAAACTCTTAATCACTCCCTATCTACCAACTAAAGACTTTAATCAAAATGCTTGTACTGTTCTCGTTGATGAATTAAATATTAAACGTGTAGACCGCAAAGAATGGCAATCGATAAGAGTGGTAGATATTGATAATGTCATTAGCATGATTACAGAAACCTATGATGAGGAGAATTCTTTCGCTTATATTGAAAGAAATAAGCAAACTGTAGGATTCATAAAATCCTATGGTCAAGGAAAACTCGTTGTCTTTGGGGCAGGAATTATTAGTGAACATGACCATCATATGGATGCCTATTTCGAAGCAGTTGCTCAGTTAGGTATTGATAGTATTGTAAAAACTGATGATTGGTTAAATGTGCTAGTGCGTGAAGGTGAAACTGGTACTTTTCTCTTCATTAATAACCTTGAAGAATATGATAAGAATACAACGATTACCTATAAAGGAGAATTATTATTTGAAGGTAAGAAACTAAGAATACCAATTCGTAAAGGATTGATTCTTCCCATTAATTGGAGAATTACTGATGATTTACTAATAAAGTATTCTACTGGAGAATTTACATCATGTATAATTTATGATGATATAATAACACTATCTTTACAAGCATTGGATGAAGAATGGATTGTGCTAGAAACTACACATGATATATTTGTGGAAAACGGTAGAGTAGTTGAATTAGGAGAAAATAACTATAAAATCTTTACAAAGAGTAATTGTGAAGTAAGTATCATTTTGAAATAAAATAAAAAATCTGTCAGTTCATGATAACTGACAGATTTTTATTTACTCACTAATGACAAAATCAGTAGATAGTACATCAACGCTATTGGTTCCAACATAGAGAGTAAATGTTCCAGGTTCGATAACAAACTCATTGTTTTCGTTATATAAGCCAAACTGTTTTGGATTAACGGAAAAATGTAAGGTTTTTGTTTCTTGTGGTTCTAAAAAGACCTTTCTAAAGGCACATAATTGTTTTACTGGAAGTGTAACTGACGCAAAATGATCTTGGAAGTAAACTTGAACAATTTCTTCGCCTGAGTAGGGACCTTTATTAGTAACATCGATTGTAAACTTTAGTGTTTCATGTTTAGTTATGTGATCTTTTACAAGTGTTAAATTACTATAGGAATATTGGGAATAACTTAGACCATATCCAAATGGATAAAGTGGTATATCATCACCATCAATATAACGAGGGAAATGGGATCTACCGGTTGATTTATGATTGTAATAGAGGGGGATTTGTCCAACAGCCTTGGGGAAGGTTACAGTGAGCTTTCCGCTAGGATTAGTTAATCCGAATAATACAGCATAAATAGCATTACCTGCTTCTAATCCTAAATGCCAAGTCCATACAATGGCATCAACTTTTTCTTTGATATTACCAAGCGAAAGAGGTCTACCACTAGCAATTAAAGCAATGGTTGGTTTATGAAGTTTACTAATTTCATCGATAAGTCGCTCTTGATAACCCGGAAGATTTAAATTAATACGATTGTTGTTTTCGCCAGAATAATAACGCGGTTCACCTAAGGCTAGAATGACAATGTCACTTTGTTTAGCTACCTCAAGTGCCTTATCAATATTGATATTGTAGTGATCAGTAAAATCACAAGCAGTTTCCATTAATACTTTTGTATGCTTGAGATTGGTAGTTAGAGCTGTATAAATAGAAACAACATCGTCTTTGTCACCTTTACATGACCAACAACCTAAATGGTTTTCTTGATCGTTGGCATATGGTCCAATAAGAGCAATGACTTGGTTCTTATCGTGAAGTGGAAGTATATTATGCTTGTTTTCAAGAAGAACAATAGATTTTTTAGCTATTTCTAAGGCATGTTGACGATAGTGGGGATGAAGTATGATATCTTTATGAAGCTCTTCATCAATGTAAGGATTATCAAAGAGACCAAGTTCATATTTGACTGATAAGATTCGATATACAGCTTCATCAATAAGTTGTTCTAACTCAGGATGTTTTTCAATAACTTGTTTCAGATTTTCATCATATACACCAGAATGCATATCGATATCGCAAGAAGCAAGTAAACCTTTAAGTGCAGCTTCTTTACGGTCTTGTGAAACTCTATGGTAGATTGATTCTTCAACTGATTCCCAATCACTAACAACTAAACCCTTAAAGTTTAGTTCATTTCGCAAGATGTCTCTTAAAACTTTCTTATTTATGGTAAGTGGTACAGAAAATAAATCATTAAAAGAACTCATAGTTGTAAGTGCTCCTGCATCATAGGCGGCTTTAAAGGGTGGAAGGTAATAAGTTTTTAAATAATTTTCAGACATATCGACATTGTTATAATCCCGTCCGCCAATAACAGCACCATAACCTACATAATGCTTGGGGCAACTAGCAACTAAAGGAAAATCTTTTTCTGCTGTTTGAAACCCTTTGACTCTTGCTTTTGCGATTTCTGCGCCTAAAAAATGATCCTCACCAGCACCTTCAGCAATTCTTCCCCAGCGTGGGTCTCTGGCAATATCAACCATAGGTGCAAAAATCCAATTTACACCACAGGATTTCGCCTCTTTAGCTGCAATATAAGCACTCTTTTGAATTAATTCCATATCCCACGAGCAACTTTCAGCAAGCGGGATTGGGAAGATGGTCCTATAACCGTGGATAACATCATCGCCGATAAGTAAGGGAATACCTAAGCGGGATTCATTGACTGCTAATTTTTGTAATTCATTAATATTTTTTGCACCTTGGACATTTAATAATGAACCAACTTGACCTTTCCTTATCTTTTTCTTAATTTCATCATTAACTTTTCCGTACTGAACCATTTGACCGATTTTCTCTTCAATAGTCATTTGATTAATCAAGTTTTCAATAAATTGCCTTTTTTTGTTCATATTTATCGCTCCTCAAATATTGTTTAATAAGATAAAACACGCTATAATTATATTGTTAAGTGTAATTTCAATCGTTTCGATAAATAAATCAAAAATACATATAAAGAGGGATATAATAATGGTAACAATTAAGGATGTCGCAAAAAAAGCAGGGGTTTCTATCTCAACAGCTTCTTATGCGATTAATAACGATCCAAGAATTAGCAAAGAAACTAAAGAAAGAATTTTAGAAGTAGCGAAAAAATTAAATTATCATCCCAATGCGGCTGCTCGAAATTTAAAACGTAAACGCACCAACAATATTGGCGTATTCGTCGATGGTTTTACTGGACCAGTTTATCCAAGAATTATGGAAGGTATACATGCAGGGTCTCGTCGCAATAATTTTAACATTATAGTTAGTAGTGGTCAATCAGCAAAAACTCTTCTATTAGAAAGACAAGTTGATGGAGCTGTTGTAATTGATCGTAGTTTGGATGATGATACCCTCATTCATATTGCAAAACATGGTATTCCGATTATTGTATTAGACCGGTATATTTCGGGAAATAATATATTTACCAGCATGATCAATAATGAAGAGGTATCCTATGAACTCATTGTTAGTATGATCAAAAAAGGCTACCGGAAAATTGGTTATGTCGCTGGACCTGTTACTAGTTTTGATAATTTGCATCGCTTTAAAGGTGTAGTTAAAGCTTTAACAGAATACAATTTACCTATTACATATTACTATAAAGGTGATTTCACCAAAGCCAGCGGTTATCGAATTGGTAAAGAACTAATTGAATCAGGTGGCGATATACCAGAATTTCTTTTTTGTGCTAACGATGAAATGGCAATAGGGATACTCGATAGTTTCCGTGAGTTAAACGTTAAAGTACCTGAGGATATTGCGATTGCTGGATTCGATAACATTGATTTATCGATGTATTGTACACCAAAACTTACGACAGTCGCGATTGATCGTGTTAAATGGGGTGAAGAATTAGCGCAAGCCTTGATAGACATTCTAGTTAATAATGCTACTTCAATAAATGTAAATACTAAAGGAGAAATTATTTATCGCGAATCTTGTTAAAGTCCACCCTGCATTAGCAAAAACGTTTCGATTTAACTATTAGTAGAAAAAAATATAAAAAATTATGAAAGGGCTTGCATTAAGTTTGCTAGTAGTGATATAATAAAAGCAAATACGAATCGAAACGTTTCGAAAATGAGGGAACGATTTGTATTGATTAATGATACTTTAAAAGGGAGGATTCTGTAATGAGAAAATTAATGTTTCTATTATCATTAATCTTGCTAACTACATTAGTGGTTGCTTGTCAAAATAATAGTGGCACAACAACTACCACTAAAACTGAACCAGTTGTAGTTAAACTTGCACACTGGGGAATTGGTACAGAACAAGAAAATAACCTATGGCGTCGTAGAGTCGCTAGATTCAATGAAACGCATGATGATATTAAAATCGAAATCGTTATGTCCGAAGGTGGCTGGGACGAATGGTTAACAACTAAAGCTTCAGCTGGTGAATTACCAGATGTCTTCTTAGTGAACAGCGTACCTGATGCAGCTATCAAAGGATGGGCTGCTAATATCTACGATATTGTAAAAAATGACGCAGAATGGTTTGATGTTCCAAAAGCTTTACGTGATACTGTTACTTATTTTGAAAATAGAGTATATGGTATTCCAGCAGGTTATCACTTCTTTGGTTATTATGCTAACTTTACTCTCTTTGAAAATGCGAATGTTACAACTGATTTTAGTACTTATAACTTCACCGTTGAAGAATTCTTTGCTGCTATCACTCAAGCTAAATACATTGCTTCAAATGGCACTAGTACAGTTGGATTAGATGCTGCTGGAGAAATCGTTAACTGG
The DNA here is from genome assembly GCA_012516175.1 of Bacilli bacterium. Lineage (GTDB taxonomy): Bacteria > Bacillota_I > Bacilli_A > Haloplasmatales > Haloplasmataceae > JAAZCR01. The sequence goes on along the minus strand of JAAYWZ010000202.1, from coordinate 10,745 downwards.
TTACCATCAGCATTAGATGAAACAGGTAAAATTAAACACTTCTTATGGGATGGCGAAAAATTTGATTACATGAGCACTGCAATGACCCAAACCATTGAGAAAGCAGTAGCTTTAATGGATAGCAAAGAAGTGTTTGGAGCATATAGTGAAGCTGCACCAGCAGAAGGTGAACCAAGTGAACGTGAAGTTTACTTTGGTACAAAAGGATGGAACGAAGCGTTTGCTAATGGTCGTGTTGGTTTCCGTTGGGGTGGTTCATGGGACGCAAGTTACTATGCAAACAACATCTCTGATTTTGACCATGATTTCGTAGGTTTACCAGGAAATCGTGTTGTTGGTGTATCAGACTACTTCGTCATTTCTAAGACTGCTAAGAATAAAGAAGCTGCATATGAAGTTGCTAAATGGTTATCATTTGGATATGAAGGAATTGCTGCAGCATTTGATATCATTGAAAAAGAAAAAGAAGTTGTATTGACAATGCCAGGCTTACCAATTAATGAAAGAACAGCAGTAATTGAAAAATGGTTTGAATCCTATCCTCAACCTGGGTTCAAAACTATTTTCGAAAAGACTAAGAGTGGCGAATTCACCTTATTAATGGAAGGTAACAAATACGTCCCAGGATTTGATAATGCACGTTGGCATTATGATACTGGTATAGATGCCCGTATTAGCCGCCCTGATCAACCTGAAGGCAAGACACTCTCAATCGGTGACTTGGTATATGATGCTTCAAATGGCAAAATTAATTGGAGCGATTATATGACCCAAGAACTTGCTAATAAGATTAATCAAAAATTGACTGAAGCAATCAATCAATTACGTGATGTTAAATAGATATTGTTAATAAATGCCAATGTCAAAATCGACATTGGCTTTTTTGTTTTTTTAATAATACTAATAATCGACAAGAACAATTCATACTGAATTGAAAAATTTTATCAAACAAAAGGAAACCGCTTGCAATGATTTCAATCTGCATTTATAATAGAATTATCGAAACGTTTCACTAGATGGTAAGAAGATATAATACATATTAAGGGAGCGTGTGTCGTGTGCGTAAAATACCGATAAAAAAGATTATAACACGTACGCTTAGAGTACTAATTCTAGTCTTTGTTTTATTGTTTTTTTCATCCTTCTTTTTTCATGTTAAGAAAGATGCATATCGAAATGACCTTTATCCCACATGTTTTACACCTAATAGCCCACAAAATATCTATCTTGAAGTTAACCTAACACAAGCAGTTGATGCGAAATATATAGTTGAAACAAACTATTGTGAAGAAAGTAAAAGCGTATTTGATTGGACAATGGCAGAACCTAATGAAATAACCTTCACTGTATATGTAAGTCAAGCAGGGCAATATTACCTTGGAATGTCCTATTTTTCGTTGAATGATACTGTAATAGATAATGCCATCAGCATTAAAGTAAATGAAACAGTCCCTCAAGACGCAGACAACATGTTACTTGAAACTGCTTGGAAAGATGAAACTAAAGAAAAAGAGTTTGATAAATATAATAACCAATTAGCTCCTAGACAAAAACGTTATGAAGTCTGGGATTATACATTACTCCGAAATCATCTCCGCCATCATTATGAGCCTGTACGCTTTTACTTTAATCAAGGGTTTAATCAAATCACTATCTCAAAACTAGCAGGTAAATTCTATCTTGATAAATTATATCTAGTTACTCCGACACCAATACCAAGCTATAAAGATTACCGTACACAAGTAAATGATGGGATGACAAAGGGAGAGTTAATTGCACTTGAAGCAGAGAACTCGTTATATAAAAATGATATTTCTGTAAGTTATGAAATTGCGAAAACACCTAGTGTTACTCCATATCATAGTAATTATAATTACATCAATGTCGTTGGTAAATACTTTAACGACCCAGGTCAAAAGATAACTTATACCTTTGAAGTAAAGAATCCAGGATATTATCATCTCACCTTGAAATATAAAAATGATAACCGAGAAAACATCAATATTTATCGTAACATTTACATAGATGGTAAGATTCTTTTTCAAGAATTACTGAGTTATCCCTTCCCATATACAACAAGTTGGACTAACCTTACCTTAGGTGATAAGGAACCATTCGAGTTTTACTTCACTGAGGGTATTCATACGCTAACAATTGAAGTTGATGCTTCCCATGTATCTAATGCTTATTTGACAATCAATGAAATTATCAATGAAATCAATCGACTCCACCTCCAACTAAATAAGATTACTGGTGGTGTAGATGATACGCGAAGAGAATGGAATCTCGATGAATACCTCCCTGAAGCAAAAGAATATCTTGATGAATGGATTCAAGAATTAAGTAGTATTCTTAAAGAATTAGAAGTTATTAATAATAAATCAAAAAAATCTAACGAAATTACAAAAAAGATCGATAATGCTTTAAGCAAATTAATCGATTTACGAGCTGATTATAATAAATTACCAAATCGGATAAAATCACTGTCAACTGGTAGTAACTCCGTTGCCTTAACTCTAGCAAAAGCAAATAATGAGTTAATCGATTTACCAATGATGTTTGATGCAATTTTTATTCATTCTAATGATGTGAAATTACCTAAAGCTAATGCTAACTTTATGGTTAGATTAATCGCTGGAATGGAACGGTTACGAATAGTCGCGAAACCACAAGAAGTTGAGGAAGATGTTTTGGAAGTATGGATGAACCGTTCGCGATTTTATGTGGACCTGCTCCAAAAAATGGCTGATCGTGAATTTACTGCTAAGACAGGTATTAAAGTCCGTATATCGCTAATGCCTAATGAACAAAAGCTAATCATGGCCAATGCAGCAAACACCCAACCCGATATCGCATTAAGCGTAAGTGGCTGGTTACCTTATGATTTAGGTATCCGTGGAGCAGCAGCAGATTTACGACAATTTGCGGATTTTAACGAAGTAATAAATAATTTCCAACCCGGGTCATTACTTCATATGAGTGAAAGTGGCAAGGTTTATGGTCTACCAGAAACACAAGACTTTTATGTTACTTTCTACCGAAAAGATATCATGGAAGAGTTGAAACTTCCAATCCCTGAATCATACGAAGAAATCATCAATATTTTACCGACTTTACAACGGTTTGGAATGAACTACTATCTACCGTTATCAGCTAATAGTGCCCTTAAAGCCTATTCAGCAACCGCTCCCTTCATCTTCCAGTATGGTGGAGACTTGTACAAAGAGGACGATAGTTTCCATACTGGTATTGACTCCGAACAAGCGGTGCAAGCAATTACGATGATGACTGACTTTTATACATTATACTCTCTACCGTTGCAAGTTTCTAATTTCTATGATAGTTTTCGTAATGGTACGATTCCAATCGGTGTTGCTAACTTCGGTACTTATGTTCAACTTCTATTTGCTGCCCCTGAGTTAAAAGGTAAATGGGGTATTGCGTTAGCACCAGGAGTAAGACAAGAAGATGGAAGCATTAATCGAGAATATACAGGCACAGCGCAATCTGCTTTAATCTTTGAAAAGAGCAAGAAAAAACAAGAAGCTTGGGAATTCTTGAAATGGTGGCTCTCCTATGATGTACAAGCTCAATTTACATATGACTTACAATTAATCTATGGTAAAGAATACCTTTGGAACTCTGCCAATACAGAAGCATTCAAAACACTACCAATCGATCCTGAAGATATTCAAGTAATCCTTAAACAATGGGAGTCATTGCGTGAAGTTCCAAAAACACCGGGAAGTTATATTATTGAACGTGAGCTAAGTAACATCTGGAATAGAGTTGTATTTGACCAAGTAAATGTGCGGACAGCCATTGATGATTCAGTAATTAAAATCAATCGTGAACTCGCAAGAAAGTACCATGAGTTCGATTATCTTGATGAAAAAGGTAACGTGCTTAAGCCCTATGAACTTCCTACAATTGAGATGATTAGGGCATGGCAAGAATTAGGTAAAAGCGATGGTGATGAAGAATGAAAGATTTAAGATTTCACCTGAAGCAATTTTATAATAAGATAACTTCATATTTTGATAAAGCAATTAATTGGCTAGGTAGTGGAAGTAAAACAACGGTAATTTTTCTTGCTCCTTATGTACTTTTATTCTCTGTTTTCATTCTTGTTCCTACCTTATTAGCGATGCTTCTTTCTCTTACATATTTTAATGGAATTCAGCGACCTGAATTTATCGGTTTAGATAATTATATTTACTTGCTTACGCAAGATGATGCATTCATGCGTGATATATTACCCAATACAATACTCTTTAGTGTCATTGTAGGTCCAGGAGGATATATTTTATCCTTCCTACTTGCCTGGATGCTTTCTCAAATACCTAAACTACCCCGTACCATCATGGCACTCATCATCTATTCACCATCGATGACTGCGGGAATTGCGATGAGTGTAATGTGGAAGGTCATCTTTGCAGGAGATGAATCTGGGTACTTAAATGGATTATTACTAAGGATGAACATCATTAGTGAGCCCATACAATGGGTTCAATCACCAGATTATTTGATGCTCATCATCATCATCGTCTCCATTTGGAGTTCGATGGGTGTTGGTTTCCTCGCTATTCTAGCGGGTTTACTTAACGTCAATCGGGAATTATATGAAGCAGCTTATATTGATGGGATGAAAAATCGGTTCCAAGAAATCGTTTATATTACAGTTCCTTCAATTAAAAAGCAAATGTTGTTTGGGGCAGTCATGAGTATTGTTGGTACATTCAGTGCTGGTGCCATTGGGGTTCAACTATCGGGTGCTAACCCAACCCCGCAAAACTCAGCCCAATTAATTCTAAACCACATCGAAGATTATGGTATCTTACGTTCAGAACTAGGTATGGCTAGTGCTTTATCGGTAATCCTGATGCTTATTATCATGTTATTCTCTAAAGTATTCTCTAAAGTGTTATCAAGTAAGGACGAATAAGGGGGATGGACGATGGAATATATCAATTTTAATCCAAAAAAATTCCATAAATCACAGATCAAGTTTTATATCATTCTCATCCCCGTTTGTATTTTTATGGGATTACCGATACTCTATATCTTTGCTACAGCCTTTAAACCAATGGACGAACTCTTCCAATTCCCACCACGGTTTTTTGTGTCTAATCCTACTTGGGATAACTTCCGTGATCTCTTCCGAGCCACTAGTTCTGGACAATCAATAGTTGTATTTTTATTAAATAGCATTATCGTCACCTTGGCTGTTGTCTTTTTTTCCGTAGTATTTGGTGCGATGGCTGCCTACATCCTTTCTAAGAAACAATTTAAAGGTAAAAATCTCCTGTTTCAAATAAATCAGACCGCTTTAATGTTTGTCGCTACTGCAGTAACGATACCTCGTTTCCTAGTGATTAGTAACATTGGGATTGTCAATACCTTATGGGCTCATATCCTACCGTTAATTGCGATTCCTGTAGGACTCTTCTTGATTAAGCAATTTGTTGATAATGTACCTAATGAATTAATCGAAGCTGCGAAGGTTGATGGTGCTAATGATTTTTACATTTTCACTAAAATCATTATTCCGTTAATCAAACCTGCCCTATCTACTGTTGCCATTCTCTCGTTCCAACAAGTATGGGGTAATGTGGAAACCTCTTCGTTATTTGTTAATGTTGAATCAAAGCAAACTTTTGCCTTCTACATGAATACCTTGTTGGGACAATCGAATACCGTCGCTGGAGCTGGTATTGGGGCAGCAGCTAGTTTAATGATGTTCCTCCCGAACTTAATCATCTTCATCATTCTCCAATCACAAGTAATGGATACCATGGCCCATTCTGGTATTAAGTAGGAGGGGAAATATACAATGATGAAAAGAATAAATGTGTTATTAGTAATGTTTGTATGTGTGATAATGGTATTTATCATCGGTCAACCAAAAAATGTCGTAGCGAGTAATACTGATATACCTTATCAAACATACTCCATTGGTCTCTATGGTGAGTTGGTTAATACCGCTGTTGCTTATGAAGGTACATTCATTCTAAATGCTGGATTTATGTCACCTCAAGATATTTACATAGATAAAGAGGATATCGTATATATTGCGGATTCTGGAAATGGTCGAATTTATATATATAATCCTGTTACTGGCGAAGAAAGAGTAATTGGAAATGGTATTCTGCAAAATCCCACTGGTGTATTTGTTGATAAGCAAAAAGACATATATGTAGCTGATGCGAAATTGAATAAAGTTTTCTGGTTTAATCAAGATGGAGAACTTATAAAAGAATACAATCGCCCAACAGAAACTTTCTTTGGAGAAACTGCAACCTATCAACCACGTAAAGTGGTTGTTAACGATAATAAAGATGTTTACATTATCTCGGAAGGCGGAAATAATGGTATCATCTTACTCAATAAAGATGGCGAGTTTCTAGGTTATTATGGTACTAATAAAGTTAATCTAAGTTTTGGTTTATACCTTCGTCGAATGTTCATGAGTAAAGAACAACGACAATCATTAGCTAGCTTAATACCTAAACCATCCCATAATCTAGCGATTGATAACAAGGGTATCATATATACAATCACTACAAGTAAGAAAGAGGAGCAGTTAGTTGATCCTTTAAAGAAGTTAAATATTGAGGGAAATAACATCTTATCGGGTAATTATATATTCAGTAAAAGTTATCAAGATGTCTTTATTGATGATAAAGGTTTAATTTATGTTGTATGTGATGATGCTGAAGCTCCCGCAATTATTAGTGTTCTTGATAAAAGTGGCTTCCTTATCTTTGCGTTTGGCACAAAACGCTCTGGAAGTTTAAAAATTGGTCAATTTGAATCACCTTCTGGTATCGCGGTGGATTCTAACGGTGATATTTGGGTATTAGATAAAGCTGGTAATAATGTTCAAGTATTTACCAAAACTGAGTTTGCGAACCTAGTCCTAACTGCCATCGATTATCATGATAAAAGTCAATACGATAAGAGTTCAGTGTTGTTTAAAGAAGTTATTAAGCAAAACGCGATGTTTGCACTCGCTCACTCAAGTTTAGGTAAGGCTTATGAACGTGAAGGTAATTGGGAAAAATCGTTAGAAAGTTACCGAATTGCTAATGATAAATTTGGTTATTCTAATGTTTACTGGGAAGTACGTGACAATTGGATTGCCGATAACTTGCTTATCACCCTTGTGATTATCGGTATCGTGTGGTTAGCCTTATATTTTCTTAATAAATATAAACACTCAATCAAGGGATATGATGTTATTCATGCTAAGATTGAAAATATCAAAAATACGCAAACCTATCATGAAATCATGTTAATGCCAAGAGTGTTACGTAACCCTAATGATGTGGTTTATGAGATTAAATTCCGCCAATCTGTAAGAATACGTACAGCTATCGTTTTGTATGTAATTTTTGTCTTTTTTAACATCATAACTAGTCACTTTATCCTAGGGTATTTATTTAGAAGTCTGACCCAAGAAATCGTACTATCTTATGAAATTATGAAAATCCTTCTTCCGCTTTTATTAATTGGTATTAGTAATCACCTCATTAACTCCTTACAAAGTGGTGAAGGATTTTATCGGGACATCTTTATTGGTGTAATATATGCGTGTGCACCAATCTTTATCTTCAAATTACCGCTTGATATTATCTCTAATGTCTTAACTTACAATGAAGCATTTATTATGAATCTAGGCTATCTCATCATGTATGGTTGGACAGGAATAAATCTTATTTTAATGATAAAAGAAATCAACAATTATAAACCAGGTCAACTAATTCTTAACTTGCTCCTAACAGCCTTTACGATGTTAATTATAATTATTATCTACCTCGTACTAAATGTTCTTGCTACGCAAGCGTGGTCCTTCTTTGAAGGCCTCTTTAAGGAGGTGTTCTTACAATGAAAAAAGGGAAAGTAGTCTTATTATTAATCGCGATTATAACCGTAGTTACTATTACTTTAAGAGTATACGCGAATAATAACAGTGAAATCGATGATATTATAAATGAACTAGAGCAATCAAGTAGCACACTTTTGGATTCAAATCTATTTACCCAACCTGACGATTTAAGACCATATGAACAACCAGAAATCGATATGTCAGAATATACAGAAGTCTATCGAAATACTAATTTGACTTTTTATGTCAATATGAATACTTTTGCGATTAGAGTCAAGTATAATAACTATATTTGGTCATCAAGCCCTTTTCAAGACTTAGAAAACTTTTCAAGAGCATGGCGTAACAAATTGAATTCACCATTCTCTTATACTTATTTCAGTAAAGATGATAATGACGTTTCTAGAAGTATGCTTGATAATCAAGAAATTCTTAAATTAAACATGGAAGTTAACGACAATGTTATTAATTTTAAAGTTGATATAATCGATAAAGATGAGAATGGTTTTAGCCTTAGTTATTACATTACAATTAATGACCATGGATTTACTCTAAATGTACCCCATGAAGAAATCATAGAATATGGTAATTTTAGGTTGTTCACAATTAGTTTCTTTGAATTCTTTGGATCAGCAAAACTTGATCAAATCCCTGGTTACTACTTCATTCCTTCTGGGAATGGTGCCTTAGTGCGTTTTAGCGCACATCCTAAAGTTAATACACCCTTTGTCAGTCGATTCTTCGCACAAGACTTATATTATGCGACTAACTTAAGTGGTATTTCCTTAAATTATCCAGTATTTGGTACAGTTCATGGTATTAATCAAAATGCGTATCTAGTCAATGTGACTAGTGGGGCAGAATATGCTGAATACAATTACTGGCCACCGAAATTCCGTACTGATTATCATATGCAATATGTAAACTTTTACTTGCGTGAAAAATATCAACAGGCAGTGCCTTCAGGGAATTCAGTTACAGTTATTGAAAAAAACATTAAACCATATGACATGAGCTTTGATGTAACTTTCCTTGCTAATGAAAATGCCAACTATATTGGCATGGCTAAAACCTATAAGAATTATTTATTAAATGAAGGAATTCTTCAAAATCGTTGGGAAGATAAAGAACTCGCTGTTCATCTCGATGTTCTAGGTGGAGATTACGAAGCAGGATTATTCTTTAAAAAGTTTCACAAAATGACTACTGTTGATGATATATTAGTTATAAACGATGATTTAACATCGCAAGGAATTAAAAATATTTATTACACTTTAAGGGGTTTCAATAAAGGTGGTAATGTTGATGCAAGTTACAAAAACTACAAGTTTAACAAAAAACTAGGCGATGTTAATAAACTCAAAGATTTACATATTGCATTTTATTATGATGCAACAGTGATACATCGTAATAAACTTAACGCGCCAATTGGAACCTTAAAAACCATCGATAACCGTTTTTCTTATGAAATGTTGGATGGTGGGAAATATTATCGTTACTATATGGATATTGACCGAATCGTTAAAGAATTACCCGATGCGAAAAAGTACTTTAATCAGTATGGTACGATAGCACTTGCAGGACTCTCTAATCTCTTTTACTCGAATGAAAATCATATGCGTTCCGAAATGTACGCAATATATCATAATTTGTTTGATGAACCGATTGCTATGTATAATCCTAATGTCATCATGCTTGAAGATACCTCTAAGTTTTTAACCATACCTTTCCAACATGAACGTTTACGTTTCTTTAGCGATAACGTCCCCTTCCTGCAAATCGTCTTAAGTGGTTATATCCCATATTATTCTAGTTACCTAAACTTTTCAGCGAACAAGCAAATGGATACATTAAGACTTATCGACTTTGGTGGTCATCCAGCATACTTAATAACATATCAACCAAGCCACTTATTAAGTAAGACATTTTCCAATAACTACTATGCTTCCTATTATGGTAATATTGACGATAATATTGTGGAAACTTATCAGTTTGTCTATAATGCTTTAGAAAAGGTTCTCGGAGAGGAAATCAGCAATCGCGAAGTACTCGCTAAAGGTGTTGTGAGAGTGACCTATGCTAATAATGTGCAAATCATCGTCAACTATACCGATACCGATTATGATTATGAAGGTGCGATAGTTTCAGCAAGAAACTATCTTGTGCGAGAGTAGGTGATTAAATGAAATTTCCTTTACGTCGCGAAAAATCAATTACTCTGAAAAATCGGGAAAACCTTTTAGGTTATGGTTTTATGTCAATTTGGCTCATTGGCTTCCTTGTTTTTACATTATATCCATTAATCTATGCTCTCTATTTGAGTTTTAATCTCGTTACGATTCCAGCTGAAGGAATAAAAACCAAGTGGATCGGTTTAGATAATTTTCGACGTGCTTTTAGTATTGACCGACAAATGATTATTGCGCTTGGAGATTTCCTCAAGGAAGCACTCATTATGATAATGGTCATCAATGTTTTTGCGTTAATCTTTGCGCTTATTCTTAATATGAATATCAAGGGAAGAGGTTTCTTTCGAGTAATTTTCTTCCTTCCTGTTATAGTGGCGAGTGGACCTGTTATAACTGAATTGGAAAATCAAAATGTGTTAGTGATGCCGGGAATTGCCAACTTTCGCGTAATCCAACTGTTAATAAGTATTTTTGGAAGGCAATTTGGGACACTTATCGTTGATGTCTTTAGCCAATTAATCAAGATGTTCTGGTTTTCTGGGGTACAAATCATTGTGTTTCTAGCTGTTCTGCAAAAAATGAGTCCCGAAATATATGAAGCTGCAAGTATCGATGGTGCTAGCAGTTGGGAGAAATTCTGGAAGATTACCCTTCCAAGCCTTAAACCT
>JAAYWZ010000201.1 GCA_012516175.1 Bacilli bacterium | reverse complement strand
TGCAAATTATGAATGAAGGTCGTTGAGTTTCCGATGCTTTTATACTCACTATTCCGATTAGGGTTAACGGTATCATCACTATTACCAAGGGCAGCTTGGATAAAATGATCGGTTAAATTGCCTAGAATACTTTTTATCAAAGGTTTGTTTTCAGGTTTAACTAAATCACCAATGGTCTTAATCCCGGCATTATATAACCTAGGTGCTGTTTTGTTGCCAATTCCATACATTTTATCAATGGCTAATGGCCAAAGTTTTTCTGATAATTCTCTTTTTCGAATGACAGTAATGCCTAATGGTTTTTTCATATCTGATGCCATTTTCGCAAGAAACTTATTTATACTAATACCAATACTGCATGGTAGTTGATACTCTTTAAGTAATGTTTCTTGAATTTCCTTTGCGACTTCAATGGCATGTCTCTTCTGACAAACTTCAGTCATATCTAAATAGGCTTCATCAATTGATGCAACCTCAATTATGTCTGTATATTTATGAAGAAAATTTATGAATTTTTGCGATATTTCTTCATAGTAATCATGATCACCAGGGATAATTTTTAACTCTGGACATAGTTGTCGAGCTTCAAATACTGACATCGCACTTTTAACACCAAATTTGCGAGCCTCATAACTAGCACTCAAGATAACTCCCTTATTAAAGATCGCAGCACTACTTCCAACAGCTAAAGGGATATTCTTTAGTTCAGGGTGTCTAATTAATTCACAAGCGATGAAAAAAGCATTCATATCAATATGAAAAATGATTTTTACCTGTTTTTTCATCGACTCACCCCTTTTATTTTTCGTCGAAATATATTATAATAACTTAGTGTATATCGTTATTATAACATTTTTGTATTGAGGTGAAAAGAATGGCTAACAAATCAACTAAGAAAACCAAAACAAATGCTAATCAATCATCCTCATTGATGTTGAAGAAACATGGTCGCAGTTTAAATCAAATGCGTTTTCGTAAACTCGTTTTGATTATCATTGCATTAGCGACTGTTATCGGAACCTTTGGGGGATTAATTGCTTGGTTAATTTATCTATTATAAACAAAAAAATACTGCACATTGTCTAAATGTACAGTATTTTTTATTTTTATCGTCTTTTTTTCATTTTAGGAAGCTTTGCGATGTTCAAGTCTTAGACGATCAGCAATCATCGCGATAAATTCTGAATTTGTTGGTTTTGACTTAGATAAACTAACCGTATAACTGAAAATTGAACTTATAGCATCGATGTTTCCACGATTCCAAGCTACTTCAATCGCATGACGAATTGCTCTTTCGACGCGCGAAGAAGTAGTCCGGAACTTTTTTGCGACTTCTGGGTAAAGGACCTTAGTAATTGAACCAAGGATCTCAATATTGTGATATACCATCGCAATCGATTCACGTAAATATAAGTAACCTTTTATATGCGCTGGAACACCAATTTCGTGTAGTATATTGGTGATTTCGGTATTAAGATCATAATTTGTATCACTAGTAATCGCATAAACATTATTCTTGGGTTTTTTACCAACATTATATTTTGAACCTAGGTCCTTGATTAAATTGATGATGTAATTTACATTGAATGGCTTCATCACAAAATAATCAGCGCCAAGTTCAGATGATTTTACTAATAACGACTCTTGATTAAAGGCACTAAAAACGATAATACTCTTGGGACGCTTATAAGAAGGGTCTGAATTAAGCTTTTGTAAAACTTGAATTCCATCGAAGTTTGGCATGACAATATCAAGTAGTAATACATCGACATCTTGTGTCTTCAATTTCTCTAATAAACTTACACCGTCATAAGTACATCCCACGACTTCCATGTTTTCTTGTAAGTTGATAATCTCCCGCATCATTGTCACATGTTCGCGACTATCATCTGTGATGAAAACTTTAATCCGTGACATCTACTATCCCCCCTCTAAAAAGTATCAAAAACGTTTACGAATCCATTATAAAATACTTATAACTGCAGTATCAATATTATTTTTGTAAATTACGATTTTATTATATATATAAAACATTTTTCGACAATTTTTAATCGTAAAATAATAGTATAAAAAATAATACAAAGTCGAATTTGTCGAAAAAAAATACCTACCCAATAATTTCTATCCCCATTTCTTCAAGCATATATTCGATATAAACCCCATAACCAATCGTTGTATCATCAACTAACACATGTGTTACCGCCCCGATTATTCGGTTATTTTGAATGATTGGACTACCACTCATCCCCTGTACTATTACACCAGTTTTCTCCAATAAGCGTTCATCGGTTACTTTAAACTTTATTCCTTTGATATCTTTCTCGGTTTGTCTTTGTAAATCGATAATCTTAATGTCGAACGCTTCGACCTTATCACCTTCAATAGATGTTAAGATTTGCGCATCGCCTAATTTAATGTCTTTTTGTAAGGCAATGGGCATTTTGTTGCTTGTAATGAAGGCGGGATTATCGATTTTACCATAGACTCCAGTTATCGTGTTGCTGTTGATTTTACCGATGTTCTTACTAAATCGTGCTTTTTTCTCACCTGGTTTGCCTCTTACACTCTTCTTAATCCCTGTCACATATGCTTCCTTAATGGTGCCGCGGACATTCTCAATTTCATAATCCGCAAAATGCTTGTCTTTAATTTGATGACCAAGAGCTCCAAAGTAGAAGTTATTATATATAAAGGTTAAAGTACCAATTCCCGAGATATTATCACGTAGATATATACCCATACTAATCATATTATTGTCCGTCTTAGTTGGATATAATTGTTTGGGTATATATTTATTATCACGCTTTATAATCATATTCATAGGTTCATTTTGACCTATTTTATAGCGTGATAATTCTTGTTTAACGTCTTCGATGGAATTGATCTTGCGGCCATCAATGGAAAGTATTACATCCCCAGGTTGGATGCCAGCATCCTTCCCTGGATTCACGAAGACACCATTGTATTTTACCCCATATGTGTCGATAACTACTACACTAGTTTGGATTTCAATGCCGATAGTCTGTCCACCAGGGATGAGATAGATGTCACTTGCTTTGAGGGTTTGGCTTTTACCACTTACCTCTACAAATTGGAAGAATATGCATATGATTAAAGAAAGAAAAAAGAGACTAAGCTTTTTATTACTAATTGCCACTCACCTCTTTCGTTACAGACTACATACATATTTTTGACGCATTTTAGGAAAGATATTTAACGAAAGAGACAAAAATATTTGGAATTAATAATAATTTAACTTAGTCTAGCGATTTTTTAACATATTTCTCGCTGTATCTAGAGTTATTTCGTTCACATTAGCTCCAGAAATCATCTTGGCAATTTCTTGTACCCGTTCCTCACCTTCAAGCTCTTTCACGCTCGTAATAGTACGATTATTATTTTCTATTTTGGAAATATATAAATGATGATCACTTATTGAAGCGACTTGTGGCAAATGGGTTATACATAGAACTTGAGTTGCCTTACTAATGTGTTTAATCTTATCAGCGATGGCACTTGCTGTGAGTCCTGATACACCTGTATCAATTTCATCGAAGATAATCGTCGCTAGTTTTTGCTTTTCTGTTAGAATTGTCTTTAATCCTAACATAAATCTTGATAATTCCCCACCACTAGCAACCTTAGACAAAGGTTTTACTGGTTCACCAAGGTTAAAGGAAACATAAAAATCAACGCTATCAATACCCTGCTGATTAAAGATTTTATCATTTAAATAATCATCTTCACTTACTTGAACCTCATTAAAGCGAATCTCAAACCTAGTATTAAGTAAACGTAAGTCTTTAAGGTGGTTAATTAAACTTGCTTCAATGTTACGCGCAATTACATTACGTTTTTCTCTTAACTCATAGGCTAAATTAAGACAAGTTTGAAATTTTACTTTTAATTTATTTTGGTATTCTTTGATTAAAAAGTCAAAATTTTCCATTCGATCGATTTTATCTCGTAAATTATTCATATAATCGATGAGTTCAGGTATTTCCATCTTATATTTACGTTTAAAACTAGAATAAACAGCTAAACGGGAATTGATTCGATCTAGTTCAACAGGATCATAATCCAATGATTGAATCTCATCATTTAAGGCATTAATTATATCATCAAGTTGATAATAAATAGAAAATAAGGTTTCGCTCATCTCATTATATTTTGTGCTAATAAAACCTAGTTTATTAAGTAACGTAGCACTCTCATAGATATTACTAGTGGTGTTATTTTCACTTAATTTTTGATTAGCCAAGTTTAGATTCTCATATAATTTATCATAATTATCATAGGATTTTTGTTTATCGGATAGTTCATCATATTCATTTTGACTCAAGTTGGCTTGTCCTAGTTCATTTAACTGAAATTGATAAAAATCTTGCTTTTCTTGGTTTGCTTGTTGTTCATTGATTAAATTACGATAATCATGGATTAACTTACTGTATTCATTTAGTTCATTTTGGTAATTTGTTAATAAATGGAAAAAATCATGATCCGCAAAACTATCTAATAGATATAAATAGTTATTAGTTGAGATTAATCTTTGCGTATCATGTTGAACATGGACATCAACTAATAGATTGCCCAATTGCTTTAGCTGATTAACCGTTACTAATTGGCCATTAATTCGACAAATGTTCCGACCATTGCGGGCAATTTCGCGATTAATGACAAGTGTACCCTCATCAACTTCAATTCCCATCTCTTTAAGTAATTCATCAATGCGAGGATTATCATAATAGAATAACGCTTCAACAATGGATTTTTCTTTATCATAGCGAATTACTTCTGAGGTGGCTCTATCACCTAATAAGAGGTTTATCGCATCAATAATGATGGATTTACCACTACCGGTTTCACCAGTTAGTACGGTCATACCCTCACTAAATTGAATAGTTAAATCATCAATAATCGCGAAATCCTTAATCTTTAACTCTTGTAACATATTTATCACCCACTCGTTAAGTTATGTGCCTCTGTGATAACTTTCTCAATATCTATTACGCAAGGTTCAGTTAGTTTTCCCTTCTTTAGATGGAGAAAAAACTCGATATTACCTTCACTACCCTTAATAGGTGAATAAGTTAAATTCAATACTGTATAATCTATTTCTTCGCAAAACTTAATTAAAGTCGTTAATACTTCTTTATGTACACTCTTATCACGGACAATTCCTTTCTTTCCTACAGACTCTTTACCAGCTTCAAATTGAGGTTTAACTAAAGCACAGACTTCCCCTCCATCAATGAGAATATCTCTTAATACTGGTAAAATGAATCTTAGGGAAATAAAAGAAACATCGATGGTCGCAAATTCAGGTCTACCTTGAGTAAATAAATCTAATGTTGCGAAGCGAAAATTACAACGCTCAATCGTAACTACTTGCGGATGACTGCGCATTTTCCAATCAAGTTGATTATATCCTACATCTAATGCGTAAACAAGTTTGGCACCATGTTGGAGTGCACAATCGGTAAATCCACCTGTAGATGCACCAATATCGAGAACAACTTTATCTGTTAACTCGATATTAAATACTTTTAAAGCATGTTCTAGTTTTAACCCACCACGTGATACATAAGGAAGAAATTCACCTTTAACGGTGATTTTTTTATTTACATCCACTTGTTCGCCAGGTTTTTGCACCTTCTCTTCATCAACGTAGACAATACCAGCCATGACCGCACGTCTTGCTTTTTCCCTTGTTGGAAAATAGCCTTGTTCCACTAAGAGAACATCAATGCGTTCCTTTTTCATTATCTTCATCCTTCAAATTACTAATAAACTTAAGAATACTTTCTTCATCTAAATGGAGATCTTTATATAATAAAGTGCGGTCACCTTGGCCAACATAAATATCATCAATTGCCATACTATATATTTTATCTATACTTAAATGTTCTTTTTGGGCAAATTCTAAAATTGCACTATTTAAACTACTAGTTCTAACTACTTCTTCAAATACGATAATGGGTTTTTGTTCATTTAATAATTCTTTTAATAAAGATTCATCTAATGGTTTAATAAAACGGGCATTTATCACTTTAGCATCGATATTATGTTTATCACAAATAGACTTAATATAGTCTACGCCTGGACCATATGTAATGAAGATTAACTTGTTTCCCTCTCTTTCAACTGTCCATGAACCGAGGGGAACATTTATAAATACATGGCTGTCTAAACCATCAACAACTGCGTTACCGCGTGGATATCTAATAAAACAGAGTTTTTCTGATTCAAAAGCTGTATAAAGCAAGTTATAAGCTTCACGAGGATCCTTAGGCATCATAATAATGGTATTTGGAATATGACGCAAGAACGCAATATCAAAGATGCCTTGATGGGTTTCGCCATCCCCATCAACTAGACCTGCCCGATCAATTCCAACCACCACAGGTAAGTTTTGGCGCGCCAAATCATGATTGATTTGGTCATATGCTCTTTGTAAGAAAGTTGAATAGATGGTCACAAAGGGCTTCATATTGCACATAGCTAATCCACCAGCGAAAGTAATTGCATGTTCTTCAGCGATACCAACATCAATAATTCGATCAGGAAAAGCTGCTTCAAAACATTCAAGTGCTGATCCTTGTTTCATCGCTGGTGTAATCACCACAATTCTCTTATCATCTTGAGCAAGTCTAGTTACACCTTCGCTAATAATTTTGCTCCAACTTTTAATATTTTCTTTGGGTTTGTTTAAGAACTCGCCAGTTTCTTTATTAAATGGTCCAACACCATGCCAGATGCCACAATCATCATTTTCCGCGAACTTATAACCTTTACCTTTTTTAGTAACTAAATGAACTAATACGGGCTTATCGATAGTTTTAACCTTATTCAAGAAGTGAATTACTGTGGCTAAATCATGACCATCGATGGGACCATAATATTCAAAACCCATTTCTTCAAAGATATTGTTTTGGAGAAAGAAAGATTTAATCCCATCGCGAACCCGTTTTGCTAAACCAAAGATGTGTTTTTCCTTTTTAATAACGCGTAAATAGATATTCTTTGCTTTTTGGTAACGTCTACTTACCCGCATCTTATTTAACATTACATTGATAGCACCAACGTTCTGGGAAATTGACATTTTATTATCATTTAAGACAACAATAAATTTTTTACCTGATTGTCCTAAATGGTTTAAGGCTTCATATGCTAAACCACTTGTTAGTGACCCATCACCAATTACAGCTACAACATGGTAATCTTCACCTTTTAGGTCTCTCGCATAGGCAAATCCCGTTGCTGCTGAAATAGAAGTGGAACTATGACCAGCTTCCCAGATATCATGCTCACTTTCATTTCTTTTCAAGAAGCCGCTTAAACCCTGATGTTTTCTTAAAGTATTGAATTTTTCTCCTCTACCAGTAAGAATCTTATGGGTGTAAGCCTGATGTCCGACATCAAAGATAATTTTATCCTTTGGGCTATCAAATACTTTATGCAAAGCAACAATTAGTTCAACTGTACCTAAATTGGGAGCTAAATGCCCACCTGTTTGTGAGATATTATCAATCAAAAAGTCCCGAATTTCTTGGCACAATACTTCTAATTCTTTTATCGATAAGGTTTTAACAAATTCGGGATTTTTTATTTCATTAAGCTTACTCATATAATCACTTCTTTCTTGGACCTTACTTATTACGATCAATGATTAAACGAAAAATAGTTTCAACTAACGCTGTGTTCATATTAAGACTTTTTAGTAATGATAATGCAGCTTCGTAGTGTTCTTGGCAAGCTTGTTTGGCTCCCTCCAACCCTAAAAGTTTAACATAGGTAGTTTTTTTATTTTTTTCATCACTTTGGGTATTTTTACCAAGAATCCTTTTATCGCCTTCAACATCTAAAATGTCATCTTTAATCTGAAAGGCAATGCCAATATGCTCTCCAATTTTGCGCATTGTATAAATTACCTCTTCATTTTGCTTCGCGATAATTGCGCCTGAAATCAGGGCAAACTCAATAAGTTTTCCATTTTTATGCATATTAATAGTTACTAAAGTATCTAAATCGATATCACTATTCTCATTTTCAATATCTAATTCTTGCCCACCAATCATCCCATTAGCACCAGCACAAGCGCTAAGTTCAGAAGCTAAACGTACTCTTTCCTCTAATGTCAATAACTCATCAGTCGTAATCAAGCGATAGCTATCTACTAATAAACTGTCACCAGCTAATATAGCTGTGGCTTCACCATACACTTTGTGATTAGTAGGCAGTCCACGTCGATAATCATCGTTATCCATGGCTGGTAAATCATCATGAATTAAGGATGATGTATGGATTAATTCTAAACTACAAGCTGTTCGAAAACCTCTTTTAATATCACTATTGAACCCTGCAATAACAGCTAATAGTAATACAGGGCGAATTCTTTTACCACCCGCATTATAGCTATAAAGCATCGCCTCTTTTAATCTTGGTGCTAAATTGAGACTATTCAAAAAGGAGCGATTAATTTCGTCAATTTGCGGTACAACTTGTTCGATGAAACTCTCAAGCATTGTCTTCTTCTCCTAATTTATCTTCACTTAATTTGACGACGAGTTTTTCAGCATCTTTTAGTTTTTGAAAACAAAAGTTATATAAATCCAACCCTTTTTTATATAATTCAATACTTTCCTCTAAATTAGTTGTGCCGCTTTCTAACTTCTTAACAATTTCTTCGAGTTCATTCATCGCATGTTCAAATGTCTTCTCGGTCATAAC